>NZ_WIWK01000047.1:0-42020 GCF_009600165.1 Pseudomonas sp. FSL R10-0399 | reverse complement strand
CGCTGAGTTCGGAATAAGACATAGGGGCAGCACCGTACCGGAAAGGTCAGGTGTTGCACTCAGTTTTTGCCGCCGCCTAGGCTTTCGATATCAAGACCCTCACACGAGCTTGGTCTCTACTGAGATAAAATTACAATTTAGTAAGAAAATCTCCAATGTAACTGGCTCACCACAACGATCTATTTTTACGATTGAGTCAGAGGCTGGTTATCGCCTTAAGCAGGGAATTGTTTCAAATCTAATTTACGCGATAGATAAAGCATACCAATCTCGAAATAAAGATGAATACCTACCCCTTATAGCCTGCTCTATTAGATGCATATTCGATGTTTCATGGATAAAAATATCCAAGACTAGAAAAAATTGGTTTAGCAACATTAATAAAAACAATTTAAGCGCCGGATTGAAGAAAGAGCTACAGTCGTCGTTGATGCTTGGCGTCATGCATGTCCTAATTCTTCTAAAAAAGAATCAAAATCTTTTAGGCGAAGTATCAAACATTTCTGGCATCACGTTTACTACATTTAACAACCTACTAGATCTGGCTGCTTTTGAAAGCGCCGTCAGACTTTCCAATGTCGGCGCCCACTCATCCTCTAGCTATTTATCCAAGCCCAAACTAGAGGAGTGTGCCGACAAGTGCGGCTTGTTTGCGGTCATATGTGATATATTAATTGACTTGGACGCCGACAAGGTAAGCTCGCTAAATATTGTGAAACTCGAAGAAAGTGATTTTGAGAGTTACATGGGGTGATAGCACTGGCTAGTGGAGTGTGCCGACACAACATTGGCCAGTACAGATACCATTGCCCTGCCTTCTTCATAGGGGGTGCCGTCGAGGCTACCTATGCTACTGATTTCGTTGAGTTGGCGACCCAGCGCGTCATCAATGTGTACGAGTAGGACCAGCTTTGCAATTCCATCCATGCGGTTCGCCTTTCGATGTTAGGACACAAAGCGGTACATCTCTACCAGCGTTGCCTACCATGTGGCCAGGCTTGAGCGGCTCCCTAGATCGCTTAATCCGGCTCAGGAGCAGAAATTTATACTGCATCTTTTTCTTTCATGCGTCCAGGCATTCCTACATGGGGAACAAGTCGATGGCTAATATACTGCTGTTAGGTACTCTATAAGATTCATTATAGTGCTGTCGCCTAGTAATTTTTCTATGTCTCCCGACACTGAAGCTATCACTGTTACTCGCCACAGGAATCTTCATTATAAAAACCAAAGTTGCACTGCAGGTTTTTTGGGGACATCAACTTAAAAGTTTAGATTTTAACTCGAGATGCATACAGAAGGGCCTTTCTCGCTGCAACAATAAAGCCAAATAACAAACCCGCCTTAGCGGGTTTTAATATCAGGACCTATTCCTGATTAGTAAATAGCTCGATAATAGTGTCTCGTTTGTTGAGATAGGTATGTACGTCAGTAGTTAAATAGGTGCATGCGGTATCGACGGATATTAGTTTCTCGCGCTCTGCACGTGCGACCCATGCAGAAAACTCACCGCGCCTGAGAGCAGGTAAGTCATCAATAACGTAAAACACATCAGTATAAGCTTCGCGACCTTCCCAATCATCTGTAGGTGTTTTGTCAAAGCTATGGGGCTGATCGGAAATTGTAATGCCTTTGATATTGTTTAAGTGATACTTGGCTGAGGTATAGCTAATACCAAACTTAACCATTACTGCGCGTAGCCCCTCACTTTCGTCGTTATAGGCTTCGAATGTTTCCTGGACGGCATTAGGTGGTGCAAGAAAAGCAATTGCAAAAGCATTCGCCCTAGCTTCTACTGGATCAAATTGTGCTGTGCGTTTTTCCTCGATCTCAAAGTAATTTCGGTGGCCGTCGATTTCTTTATAATCGTCGACGCGAACTTCAGTGAGTCGATCCTCTGGCTCCCAAAGTAGATGCCCCAACTCGTGCGCAATTGTAGATCTTCTAATCCAAACGTTAGCATTATTGCCTTCGGTGTTGACTACAATACCCCGATGTCCATCAACATCAACTGTAGCGCCCGCTATACTTTTTGAAAGTGAAGCTTGCAACAAAGGGATTCCAGCAGACTCACAAAGTGCGCGTAACGATGGTATTGCATCATTTGCTGGGATGTTAAAAATCCGCCTCGCTTTTTCTGCCAGGTAGTACCCTTTTTTCCAAGTCGGAAAATTGTAGTCGGAATCTTTTAGGAAAATTTTTGTGACATCTGAGTGAGCCCCTAATGCCTTACGCAGCCTTAATTGAGTCCGAATAACCCAAGAGGCCTCAGCAAAGGATTGAACAGTTTCAGCGCCAAGTTTTATGTTGTTTTTTAAAGCTTTCAGGCGTGCTGCAATATTGTCCGTGACATCAGTTGCATTTCGGGTGGATATGAATCTTTCGTCCAAGCCTAATGCGATAGCTAACTTTTCAAGCGTTTGTATTGGTAGTATACTTGAAGGGTTTTCGCTATTAAGTACGTCGACTTTAGAGATTTTTGCACGTTTGGCAACTGTCTCATGCTTCAAACCAAGGGCGCTTATTTGATTCTTGAAAGTTCTCGACGGCTCAAACTTGTTCATGGGTAAAATTGCACTACTGTAGTCTGCAAGTTCAGCCAGCTTTTCAATGCCGAAATTTTCAAGTGCTTCATATGCTGAAAGTTTACGACCAGTCGCGCCTTCTTTAAAAAACGCAAGGTGGTCTTGACTGCGAACGAATGTAGTATTCGAACGTCGTGCTCTTTCAACTACATCGGCGCCTTTGGTCTCGAAGCCGAACAGGAAGTCTAATGTAAAGTCGTCTACTTTATAGGTGCTAGTCATGGTCATATCCTACGAAAGCGCGCTGGAGCATTAGTCCCGTTGTCCCAGCCAGCTGACTGGACTACGTATCCGCTTTCACGGAATGAATCGACAATCGTTTCAAGTTCTTGCTCGCTCCGGGGAGTATATCGGCTTGAACCACCATTAATACAAATGTAATTACTGTCACTAAACCAAAGTTCTCCACCTGCGAAAGCGTCTTTCCCTCCTGTAAAGTTAGAGTGGGAGAGACGCTCTCTTTGGGTATTTTTACCCGCATCGCCGTATTCTTGCGCGATTTTCACGTAGTCCCCACCGATCACCCACAAGTACTTCTGCTCCTCCGGCAGCTGCTCTACGTCAGTTGCATAGGACGCCTCAGGTAGTGGCGTCGATGCTTCCAGAAGATCCGAGAAGCACGGAAGGTGCGTTAGATTGGTTAACTCGTCGTCGTATCGCTTCCGACTCAGATCAGGGGGCTGCAACGTAAATGCCTCACGGTAGGTATCGAAGCGGGGGGAGGCGAGAATGGTCACGTTCAGCTCTGTAGGAATGTGGTGCGTCATGCTGTATCCCCCCTTCCGTGGGGCTGATTTGATTGGTTTCTTGGGGCGCTATGAGAAAAGGTAAAGCTGTGCCACCAAAATTGATACGTAATCGTATCAAAGTGCCATCGTTTGATCCAATTGTTGCGGTGGCTCTCAATCTCTTTGCCAAGCCTTTGAGGCTACATTGGCAGAACACTTTGATGTGGTAGACGGCACTAGGTTCCCTTTTCTACCGATGCGCCTCCTTTTCCTCACAAGTTAGACAAAAAGGTCTGTCGAATTTATTTCGTTTTTTCGCATTTAATTCGAGAGGCTACAACAATAGCGTTCTGGTTTTGTCGAATGTCGTCGAGTAGCCGACAATCGAGCGCTACGAATTTCGGCTTCTGGCCGGCTTCTGCCTGTCAGCACCTTCACGTAACCTATGTCCCAGTTGTTGCAAGAAGATCACCCCGTATCACAGATGAGAGGCAGGGGTGTCAATCAATTACAAGCTACGAGCCAGGGCATGGCTATCTCGTGTGGTATTCCAATTGGTATTCCAATCAAAATAGAACACGAAATTTAACGATAATAATCAATTGGATAGGATGCGGAATCAGATTACCCCTGCCCACCAAATCCGAAAAAAACGCCCTAGGCCGTCTTTTTTGTGGGTGGGATTTGGTGCTCTCTCCTGCCTGCTCTACCCCCCCCCTCCTCCGACCACCAGTTCAAGGCAACTTAGTCAAACTCAGGATTTCATCCTCAGTGATGGTGACGGCATCTAGTTCCTAGCCAGGAGCAACCCCTCGATGCTATGAAACGTCAACCACCTCGAGCCGGCAATCTAAAATCTCATCTGCATGAGCTTCTATACGTACCCAGAGATCACGCTTCATGTATTTCCTACACCAAACAATACGCCGCTCTCGAAAATCATCCCACCGATGTTCATCAAACTGCTCCCCAAATCGAGGCCTAAGGCAGTCTTAAGACAGTGCAGCGATTGAGCAAACGGCTCAATCAGCCTTCCATTGCTTCCAACCGCTGCTTCAGCCGCGCATTCACCAATGCTCCGAGCACTCCAGAATGAATTTCCCGATGGCAACTCGGGCACACAGCCCCCACATAACGTGGATGATCTAATCCTCCATCCGAGAGTCGGTTTACATGATGCGGCTCTAGATAGGGCGTGCCGTCTTTTTTCAAAAATGGCGCCGGTTTCTCACAGCTTTCGCACACTCCCTTTGCGCGCATAAGTACATAGTGGGTGACCTTTCGGCTTCTCTGATAGATTTTTCGCGGTGCAGATTCGCCTATCTCATCGCTACCGGGCTTACATGCAGCCAGCGCCGCCAACCGAGCAGCAGCCAGGGAGTCGGGAAGGTCAACTTCATCGTCTACTTCGGCCTCAATGATTCCACTAGAAATACCCACAGGCACTAATCGAAAAACAAGAGCCGCACGATCTTTTCCGCCCACATCCGGCTGGGTGCGGGTAAACATGTCGGCGCATGAAAACTCGCCTACGTAGGCGTAGCCATTCCCTTTACCGAGAGACTTAAACAAGTACAGCGCACGGCCATCCTCGGCATGCTTAGCAATAGACCGGTTGCCGCGGGTCAAGGTCATTGGCCCCCGTTGCCCTTCACCTGTGTAAAAGTAAGCGCCCCCCTCCCAATGGTCTGAATATCCGTATTGCTCGCCGGTATCGCCTGTAAACAAGAAAATCGCGGGGTATGCAGCGGATGCTGCAATACCACTCTGACGACTTCCACCAAACGGCCCGTTGATTTCAGTTTTTCGATCGTACACAGCTCCCGACGTGAACTGCAGGACTTGCTCGCCCTTACCTCGCGGCAGCGCCACAGTGGTGAAGCCTCGCTTCGCTAGGTAACTGTTAGTCGGGTGCCCACCGGAAAACTCACCTACGGCAATGCCGGTAGCCAGAGAGACGATTTTCTTCGCGGGATACAGCGCACCATCAACTTGAACAGCGTAACGGTGGGTCTGATTATTTTCCCACCCCTGCCACTCGCGCTTATTTCGATATTTACTGTCAAAGTCCAGCAAGGCTTTGTTAATTCGTTCCTTTGAAACCGCTTTTATCGCCACGAGCCCTACCCTTTGTCGTCGAGCGTTGTAGGAAAACTCCTATCGTCGCCAAAGCACAAAAAGGTTTCAACACGTTGCAGGGCTGAAAGCCACTATCTGAAGAAATTGAGCTCTAGCCTGCCCAATCCTCACGGCATATACATTTCACTGAAAAAACAAAATCCCAAAAACCCTCCTCATAGCCAACAGCCACTAGCCCATCCGCCCTAATTGCCCTCCCCCCAACCACCCCCAATACTCCCAACCTCTACTCCAACTCAAACCCAAAAAAACACCCACGGCGGGCGCGGCCTTTAAACCTTGAACGGTTAGCCAGTAGCTAAAACAGGGCCTGCCCCTTCGATGTTCGGTGCGCCTCATAAAGCCCCGCCAATCCAAAACCCCATCAAAAAACAATCAGCACTCCCCAGAGGTTGCCATGAAGCTTTTTCACTCAATGACGGTTTTTACACTATTCAGCACCTTGGCTATCGCCATGTCCGGGTGCCAGGTGGTCAAGCCTGCGGAAGGTGATCTTAAGAGTCGCGCTCAAACCAGTATTGGTAAGCCGGTTACGGATATTTCGAACATCCGCAACGATTTCAATACCACTTACTTCAGCGTTAAAACCGCTGACGGGGAATATACGTGTGAGTTGCCTAGCGGCCCGATGGTGGCTCTCGCGTCCATGGGGATGGGGGCGGGCGCGCAGTGCATTAAGCAATAAGCTCGCACTTGCTCTGACGGCTGGTTAACCCGTTTGTGTGCGCGCGAGTTCTCGCAATGTTGTGCGTAATTCTGTCGGGCGCACGGGTTTGGAAAGGATGGCGATATCGTTTTCTCGTAGCTGTGCCTGGATTTTATCGGTGTCGTGCCCGCTGAGTATCAACGCGGGCACCGCCCAGCCGCGTTGTTGGCGCAGGGTGTTGATGCACTCGATGCCGGTTGCGTGCTTGCCCAGGTCATAGTCGGCGATGATGACGTCGCAGTCGCTGCTCAGGTTTTGCCCGGTCAATTCGGCCTGCACTGTGCAGCCCCAGCGCTCCAGCAGTGCGCGGGTGGCCATTAATACGTTGTGATCATCTTCGATCAGGCAGACTTTCAAGCCTGTGAGCAGCCAGGCTTTGTGCTCGCCTTCTTGAGGGGCAAGGGTTGGCGGCGGCACTGTCGGCGCTAAACCATTCAAGCAGACTGACGTGCCGTGGCCGATGCGCGAGCGGATAGCAACTTCAAGGTTCATCAAGTGGCCCAGGCGCTTGACGATGGAAAGGCCCAGGCCCACGCCTTCAACGTCTTTGTCGCGCTGATGGCGCACGCGATAAAACTCTTCAAACACTTTTAGCAGGTGCTCTTTATGGATGCCCCGCCCTTGGTCATGAACCTCGATCGCAAGCCCTTGGCCGCGTTTGCGCACGCCGATCAGTACCGGGCGCTGGGCACCGTATTTGAAGCAATTGGACAGTATGTTTTGCACCATGGTTGTGAGCAGCACAGGGTCGATCTGGGCCCAATGCGGGCAAGGCCGCAGGCGCAATTCAACACCGGCCCAACGCGCAGCTTCGGCATTTTGTCGCATCACGTCGGCCAAAAACTCCCCCAAGTGCAGGGGCTGACAGGTGGGCAGTACGCGGCCGTTGTCCAGGGTGTAGAGGTCGAGTATCGAGCGAAAGAGTTGCGAGACGTTGAGGAGCGAGCGGTCGATGCTGTCCACCAGGCGTTGCTCGTCATCCCCTAGGCGGGCTTCGCGCAAGCACGCGGTAAAAAGGCCGATGGAATGGATGGGCTGGCGCAGGTCATGGCTGGCCTGGGCCAGAAAGCGCGATTTTTCCAGGTTGGCAGCCACGGCCTCTTCAGAGGCTTTGCGCGTGCGCTCCAGCAAGAGGTGCGCATACACCGGAATCACCGTGCTGGTGATCATCAGCATCAGCACCATAAACGGTTGCGTCCGCCACCACGGTGTCAGCCAGTAGACGATCATTAACGCCAGCAGCGCCAGCGCGGTGGCGATGGCCAGGTAGCGCGAGCCATAGCGCATGCCGTTACCCAGGTTGATCCAGACCATCACCGCGTAGAGAGGCAGCGCCGCTTCAGCGCCGACGATCAACCCGAACGAGGTCCCGGTGTAGTCGTGAACCATCCCCAAAATCCGGCGCACAGGGTAATGCCCGGGCCAATGAGAAATGGCGTAACGAAAGCCAATGGACGCCAGCAAGAACAGCACGTAATAAAGGATGACGGGGAGATAACGCTCTACCTGGTGCCCAGGCAGAAAGCCCAGCACGCTGATATAGCCAATGGCGCAGAGGGTCACAATGATGCGCAAGTTGGCCTGGTCGAGTTCGGTGTTCTTCTGAAACGTCATACAGAGCATCCTGAACTGAGCATCTGGCAGGCCGTGATGGGCCCTGCGGGTTATCAACAGGCTCGATGCTAAAGCCATCCTTATAAAAAGCCTGACTCAAGGTAAAACACGATATGTCATGCAGAATCATTATTGCCGACGATCACCCCATGTTCCGCGAGGGGATGTTGCGCACCGTGCAACGCCTGTTACCTGAGGCGACGGTCGAGCAGGCGGGCGACTTTCAGACGGTCAAGGCGTTGATACAAACGGGCGAAGAAGTCGACACGCTGATTCTCGACCTGCGCTTTCCCGGTTTGACCTGCATGAGCCTTTTGCATGAGCTGAGACAAACGTTGCGGCGCACCACGCTGATCGTCGTGTCAATGGTCGATGACCCGGCGCTGATTGAGCAGGTGATGGCTTTGGGCATCGACGGCTTTATTGGCAAAAACATCGCCCCAGACGACATCGGGCAGGCGCTGCTGGCCATTCGGGAAGGCAATGTGCTGGTTAAATGTGCGCCCTCGGGCTTGCTGCCACTGCACACCCATGTGCTCACCACTCGCCAGCAAGAAGTACTGCGCCTGATTGCGGACGGCAAGACCAACAAGGAAATTGCCAAAGAACTCTCTATCTCGCCCTTTACCGTGCGTATTCATGTGTCGGCACTCTTGCGCGCCTTGAATGTGCCCTCTCGGGCAGCAGCGGCGGTGAAGTATTCAGGCATCCATTGAGGCCTGACTGTATCAGTGCGCAAGTACGGGGTAAGTAATACAGATGAGCTAATGGCCGATTGATAGGCCGCGCAGAAGCCAACGCCCAAAAAGCATATTCCTGGCGGCCATACGAACTTGAGCGGATCTACGCTGGTATATAAAAGTAAGTTAACGGGACCAAGCGCTTTGTCTCCGGATCAGTCATTGGATAATGCGCCATCAATGTCCGCGCTAACTCATCCAATGTCCACATGGTCAAGTGAACATTGGCTCTTTCGCCTTCATACAGTGCATCTTTGGTAAATCCGCCGGTACTGACGTATAGCCCACGATCATCTTTATGTCGTCCACCGAGAAAACTGCGAATCTCGCTGCTACCCATTCGAGCATTTCGATGTTTGACCTCAACAACGATACGAGGCGGCTCGAAACCGAAGCCATCCGGCGAAGCAATGATGTCTTTGCCTCGATCAGCACCGGCAGGGGAAACCAAAGTTTTATAGCCCATAGCTCGCAGAATACCGGCAACCAGATCCTGCATTTCGGACCAATCCAAACTGTTGATCTGATCTTTAATGCGCTCAAAGGCAATTTCCTGAACACCTTTGAGCGGGTCATCCACTACCTCAGCTTCGATTACGGTGTCATCAGGCACCATAGGTACAGCCTTTCCGGAAGCCAAAGCGAGCAGTTCCTTCTGAGCATCTTCAGCCACGTTAAAGACTGTGAGTGTAGAACCGAGGCTGTTTTTGCTGAGACTACTAAGTTTATCGCGATCAACCTCCTGCCCCAGCCAATGTACCGGCCTGGTCAGAGCCATACCGTCCTCCGCCATATCCTCACGGTATTGGCATGGGCCGGAGAAATGCCCAACAAGATAGGTGCGATTGGCGGGCGAGTATGTAACGACAGCGTCCCCGACCTTAACTTCATTGACGAACCGAAACACTTGGGAGGCGCCCGATACAGCTGTACCGTCTTTTATACCAGGCTGTACTTCTTTATAGGCTTGGATCAAAGCTGCCCGAGAGACTCCGGGCTTAGCTAGAGGAGCTAGTTGGGCCCAGCCGATGGCTGCCAGGTTTCGCTCTCTGAAGTCGTCATAAAGACGACCTCCGTCACCTCGAATCATCCACATGGTTGGCATATTGGCTCGTGCATTGTCCTTAAATTGGGGTAGAAATGTAGCAAGGGTACTGGCCTTTTGAAATGCCGAGAATCAACACTGGCACGCCAAAAGCCAGCAATTAGCCACTATGCACAGGCATTGCTCACCCTTGGGGGGACGCACTGATCTTACTAACCCAAACAAACAGTTAATAAATGTCGACACTCGCACCTTCCATCAATCCCCTGCCCCTATGTCTAGCTAGCAAATCTCCCCATGATCAAACCGCCCTCTCCCCCAATAAAATCGTTTAAGCAAACGAATCTGCTCGATCCCTCTAGAAAATCACACAATCACAGATGATGGCGCCCCCCCATATCCTCCATCAAAACCGCCAACCTAAAATGTTAAATAATGTCCGACACTGCGTTTTACCACCTCTACCCACCCGTCTACGCTCCAACCTCAAAGCGCCCTGGCGTCGATCAAAGCCGCAGTTTCCACCATTAGGAATTAAGCATGGAGTGAAGTAACTCGCCCGTTTAGTGTGCGACGGACCCAGATCGAGGGACACCCAGGGTGCTGATGACCCTGTAAGAACAATCGGCATTCATAAAAGTGTCACACGATTGTTGCAAAGTTCTCGGGCCCGATCTCACACGGAATTTCTTTGATGAAAAGCTTAATGAAGTCTGCTGCACTGGCTGTTGCTGTTTCTCTCTGCGCTACGTCAGCGGCGTTTGCTGCTGAGAGCGTACGTCTGACAGGTTCCGGTGCCAGTTTCCCGGCTCCGATTTACCTGACCTGGTTTAAAGATTTCAGCAAGAAAACCCCTGGTGTCACCGTGGACTATCAGTCCAAGGGCAGCGGTGCGGGCGTTCAGGACTTTTTGAACAAGACCGTTGATTTCGCTGCAAGCGACTCGGCAATGAGCAAAGAAGACATCGCCAAAGTGGCCGAAGGCGTGCAATTGCTGCCAATGACCGCCGGTGAAATCGTCTTGGCGTTCAACCTGCCAGGCAACCCGAAAGAGCTGAAATTGCCACGTGATGTGTACTCCAACATCTTCCTGGGCAAGATCACCAAGTGGAACGACCCACTGATCGCTGCCGCCAACCCTGGCCTGAAGCTGCCTGATCTGCCGATCACTGTGGTGGTACGTGCGGACTCCAGCGGTACCACCGCGGTCTTCACCAAGCACTTGGCTGCCATCAACCCTGAGTTCAAAAAAGACCTGGGTGAAGGCAACACCGTTAACTGGCCTGCCAGCGACAAGTTCATCAAATCGCCTAAAAACGATGGTGTGACTGCCACCGTTCGTCAGACTCCAGGCGCCATCGGTTACATCGAATACGGCTTCGCCAAGTTGGCCAAAGTTGACTTCGCTCAACTGCAAAACAAGGCCGGTGAGTATGTTGTGCCTAACGCTGAAAGCGGCGCCGAAGCCTTGGCTGCGGTGAAGATGCCAGAAGACCTGGTGGCCTGGCTGCCAGATCCGGACGGTGCCAAGTCTTACCCGATCACCACGTACACCTGGATGATCTTCCGCAAGCACAACGAAAACCCGGCCAAGGCCAAAGCCATGCGTGAAATGGTTGAGTACGGCCTGACTGAAGGTCAGAAAATCTCTGACTCGATGGGCTACATCCCGCTGCCACCGTCGGTTGTTGATCAAGTTCGCAAAGCGTCTGCCAACATCCAGTAACACGCGTGAGGTCTCTCCCGGCAGGCGCTTGCCATGCCGGGAGAGTGTCCCCCTAGCTCCGGAATTAGCCAATGAATACACCATTTGTCGTACCGGTTAATCCGGATTCTGCTTGCCAACCACCGTCCACGAAGGACTTTCTGGTTGATCGCACCTTCCGTGCACTCGCTCGCATAGGGGTCGTTTTGATTCTGGCGTTGGTCTTCGCCTTGGTATTCGAGGTAGGACGCAAGGCCCTTCCCGGCATGGAAAAGCACGGCTTTGACGTGATTTTCGGCAGTGTCTGGGACGTTAACCAAGGCAAATACGGCATTCTGCCGGCTATTTGGGGCACGCTTTACAGTGCCTTTATCGCGTTGCTGATCGCAGGCGTGTTCGGCGTCAGCATGGCGATTTTCCTGACCCAGGATTTCTTGCCAGCCAAACTGGCTGCTGTGTTTCGCACCATCGTAGAACTGCTCGCCGCCATCCCGAGTGTGGTGTATGGCCTGTGGGGCATTTACGTAGTGATACCGGCCATTCGCCCGCTGACCGCGTGGTTGAACACTGAGCTGGGCTGGATTCCTTTCTTCGGCACCTCTTTAAGCGGGCCGGGACTTCTCCCCGCGGCACTGGTACTGGCAATCATGATTCTGCCGACCATTGCGGCTGTTTCGCAGGACGCCCTCACCGCCGTCCCGATGAAAACCAAGCAAGCCGCCTACGGCATGGGCACCACCCACTGGGAAGCGATTCTCAAGGTGATGGTGCCATCGGCCGCCACCGGTATTTTCGGCTCCCTGGTACTCGGCCTCGGCCGTGCGCTGGGTGAAACCATGGCCCTGGCGATGCTGGTAGGCAATGCAAACAATATTTCACTGTCCCTGTTTGCGCCGGCCAATACACTGGCCGCCTTGCTGGCACTGAACTTCCCTGAAGCCGGGCCCAACGAGATCGAAGTGCTGATGTACGCAGCCCTGGTGCTGATGTTCATCACGCTGCTGGTTAACGTGTTCGGCTCCATGATCATGCTCTACGCCCAGCGGGGTCATAAGTAATGACAAACCTCACGTCCCCTACCAAGGCGCTGCCAAGCCTGCAACGTCGGCTCGAAGGCCGCTCGTTGCGCAGCCTGATTTTGACCACGCTGGTCTGGCTTGGCGCGCTGCTGGCCAGTGTGCCGTTGATTTCCGTGCTTTATATGTTGATCACCCGCGGCGGTGCTCGCCTGAGCCTTGAAGTGTTCACCGAGCTGCCACCCACCGGCTTTGAGACCGGCGGCGGTTTCGGTAACGCCCTGGCGGGTACGTTTGTGATGGTCGGTATCGCCGCTGCCATCGCGGTGCCGGTCGGCATCCTGGCTGCCGTGTTCCTCGCGGAGCTGGGCCCGGACAGCAAGCTGGCCAACGCCTCGCGCTTTGCCGCCAAAATGCTCACCGGCCTGCCGTCCATTCTGGCCGGTGTATTTGCCTACGCGCTGGTGGTGATGACCACCGGCACCTACTCGGCGCCCGCCGGTGGCGTGGCACTGGCGGTGTTGATGCTGCCAATCGTGGTGCTGACGGCTGAAGAGTCGATGAAGATGGTGCCCAAGATCATGAAAGACGCCGCTTACGGCATGGGCTGCACCCGCTCGCAAGTCATCTGGAAAATCGTCTTGCCCACCGGCCTGCCGGCCATTTTGACCGGTGTGATGCTCGCCGTCGCACGCGCCGCCGGTGAAACCGCGCCGCTGCTGTTTACCGCACTGTTCAGCAACTACTGGATCTACCACGACGGCAGCCTGGCGGTGATGAATCCAACGGCCTCGCTTGCCGTACTGATTTACAACTTCTCTGGCATGCCCTTTGACAACCAGCTCGAACTTGCCTGGGCAGCTTCGCTGGTGCTGGTGATGATCGTACTGCTCGTGAATATCGTCAGCCGTATTTTCGGCAAGCCCAAGTATTGAGATAGGGAGCACCTGATTTTGAACGTATCAACTGCGCAAATAGCCGCTCCGTTTATCACCCAGGCCCCTGTGGTCATGGACTGCAAGCTGGACAAGATTTTCTACGGCAACTTCCTGGCCGTCCGTGACAGCCATGTGCCGATTGAAAAGAACAAGATTACCGGCTTCATCGGCCCGTCTGGCTGCGGCAAAAGTACCGTGCTGCGTAGCCTCAATCGCATGAACGACCTGGTTAAAGGCTTCCGCTTTGAAGGCCATGTGCACTTCCTCGGGCAGGACGTCTACGGCAAGGGCGTTGACCCAGTTGTGGTACGCCGCTACATCGGCATGGTGTTCCAGCAGCCGAACCCGTTCTCGATGAGCATCTTCGACAACGTCGCCTTCGGCCTGCGCCTCAACCGCTACAAGGGCGACATTGGCGACCGCGTCAAACACGCTCTGCAAGGCGCCGCGTTGTGGGATGAGGTCAAGGACAAGCTCAAGGTCAGCGGCCTGTCGCTGTCCGGTGGTCAACAACAGCGTCTGTGCATCGCCCGCGCCATCGCCACCGAGCCAGAAGTGCTGCTGCTGGATGAGCCTTGCTCGGCACTCGACCCGATCGCGACCCGTCGCGTAGAAGAGCTGATGGTCGAGTTGAAAAAGGACTACACCATCGCCTTGGTGACTCACAACATGCAGCAAGCCATTCGTGTGGCGGATACCACGGCGTTTTTCTCGGTGGATATCTCCCAGGGCACCCGTACCGGTTATCTGGTTGAGATGGGTCCTACCACCCAGATCTTCGATAACCCACGCGAACAAATGACCAGTGACTACATCACCGGCAAGTTCAGCTGATTAACAGGCGCCCGCACTTCAGCGGGCATCGGTTTGTTTCAACGTGTTTTTTACTGTTTTTCAGGGATACCAATGCCTGCATCGCGTCGTCTTGATCTGCCAGCCATTGAACACTCACTGCGTGAGGTTCAAAGCGGCTTTGCCGAGCTCAGCCGGCACTTTACCGAGCAGCGCGATCCGCTGACCGACGAAGTGCTCAACAATGTGCTTGAAGGCTATGCGCTGATTGATGACTATGTCGCTCGGGGTGTCGACCTGTTTGACCTTCAGCAACTCAACCTGATGCTGGAGATCAATGCGACCGTGCTGTGTGGCAGCGACCCGCAGCGTCGCCTGGAATACGCTCAGCACCTGTTGGCGACCGAGGAGCATTTCTTCAACAACGTTGAGGGAGGCATAAAGGACTTGTTCAACTGGTACGGCGCGCATCGCAACGAGTCCGTGTGGAAGCGTGCGGCCGGGGTCTATGTACGCATCCTCAGCGAGCCGCAATTGTTTATCGAAGGCAATCACCGCAGCGGTTCACTGATCGTCAGCTATTTGCTCATGCGTGAAGGCTTGCCGCCGTTTGTACTGACGCTGGAAAACGCCGAAGGCTACTTCAACCCGTCATCGGTCATACGCAATTCGGCCAAACATGGCGTCAGAGCGTTGTATGAATTGCCCAAGATCAAGAAGAAGTACGCAGCTTTCCTGGAAGATCAATCACCGGCTCCCAGAAAGTTTTTTCTTAAAGACAAACCCTTGACCGTCATTCAAGGAAGGCACTGATGAACAAGGAATCAACCCTCGCTAACGGCCCTACGGTGGTCGGTCGATTAAAGCAGGCCGTCCAGGCCAGCCTCCCGACATCGCTGCAAAAACGCCAGCGCGTGCGTATTTCGTTTGATATCGATGACACCCTCGCCTGCCAGCTTCACCACTGCGACGTCGAGCAAAGCCGCCTGCCCGATTGCGTCCATCGCTGGTTGGGTGAACCGCTGCGTTTCGGCACCCGCGCCCTCATCCGAGAACTGCGCCGCCAGGGCTGCAGCATTTGGGTCTACACCTCGTCCGGCCGCACCCCGGCCTACATCAAGCGCTGGCTCATGCTGTACGGCATCCGCGTTGACGGCGTGGTCAACAGTGATCGCCACAGCCTTGCGCTGGCCGCTCGCGGGCTGTCAAACGCCCCGTCGAAATTGCCATCGGCCTTTGATATCGACCTGCATGTGGATGACTCCGAAGGCGTGAGGCTTGAAGGTCAGGACCACGGTTTCCGCGTTGTCGTGGTTCACCCCGAGGACGAAAACTGGGCCCGGCAAGTGCTGGACGCCGTCGCCGTGGTCCAGGCGCAACTGGACTGGCAACACTCGTTCAAACGCCCAGCCCCGGCAACACAAACCGCCAGGGCGTTTTCTTCCTGATCCCCTAACCTGGTTTTAAAAACAGAATCAAAAGATCGCGAGCAAGCTCGGCTCCTACAGGTTTACGCCAGACACAAAACCTGTAGCAGTTGCCGAGCACCGCGAGGCTACGTCCGGCCAGCAAACAATCGCGGCCACCTCACCATACCCACCACCAGCGCCAGCAACATCACCCCCAACGACACCGCTTCACTCGCCCCCACCCGATGGCCCAACATCAGCATCGAGCCCACAACTCCGAACACCGGAATCAGCAACGATAACGGCGCAACCCGGGACACCGGGTATTCCCTGAGCAATACATTCCAGCCCCAGTAACAAAAATGCGTCGCGACATAAACCTGAAACAACAGCGACAACACACCCACCCACTCAACGTGCGAAACAACGCTGACAAACGGCGCGCTGCCATGCGCCAGCCACGTGAGTGCAAGCAACGGCAGCGGCGGGAACAGACTGGCCCAGACCACAAAGGCAAAGATTTCGCGCACCTTCGACTGCTTGATGATGATATTGCCCACGCTCCAGCTAAAGGCACTCACCACCAGCAACCCGTAGCCCACGGTCGTCCCATGGCCGGGGCTGCTCAGGATAATGCTGATCAGCCCCAACACCCCGAGCCCTACACCCAGCTTCTGCCCAACACTCAACCGCTCACCAAACAGCAACACGCCCCAGCCCAACGTGAAAAACGCACTGAACTGAATCAACAGAGCAGCGGTGCCCGGCGGCACGCCCATCTCAATGCCCAGGTTAATCAGCGCCCACATCGCCACGCCGAAAATCAATCCATACGCCGCCAGCCATTTAAGGGCGATGGGCGGTCGCTTGATAAAAAACACCCACGGTAGCGCCGCCAGCGTAAAGCGCAGCGCGGTGAGCAACAGCGGATCAATGGCCGCAAGCCCCAGTTTAGTGATGGGAAAGTTAAGCCCCCACATCGCCGTCACGGCGATGGCCAAGGCCAGGTGTTTGTTTTGCATCGTAATGGCGTCCAGTCGTCAACGCGAATGCCTGTCTGCACCCGCTGGACGTCACTATGCGCAATACGCGACATGGCCCGCTTGCACTCCAAGGTCAATATTCATTAAATTCGGGCCATGCGCGAAATAGACATAGATCCTTACGAAAACACACCCCGCGATGCTGTCGTCACGGCCAATGACTACCCGCACGGGCAGCACTTTGCGCTGCACACCCATCAACGCGGGCAATTTGCCTATGCCGCCTGCGGCGTAATCAGCGTGTTCAGCGGTCAAGGCAACTGGGTGGTGCCGCCGCAACGGGCGATCTGGGTACCGGCGGGTGTGGCTCACGAAATGACCATGGCCGGGCCGGTGACCATGCTCAACACTTACATTGCCAACCCGGCCGCCGGGCAACTCGCCCTGCCCGCCCACTGCCAGGTCTTCGGTGTTTCGCCCCTGCTGCGTCAGTTATTGCTGCAAGCCCAGGACATCCCTGCACTGTACGACGAGACCCAGCGTGAGGGCCTGCTGATGCGCTTGTTGCTGCACGAAATCGCCGCCATGCCGCCCTTGTCCCTCAACGCGCCCCTGCCCAACGAACCCCGGCTTGCACGTGCCTGCCGCCACCTGCTGGCGCAACCGTCACTGGAGATCGGGATCGACGACATGAGCCGCCAAGTGGGCATGAGCCGCCGCACCTTCACCCGGCTGTTTCGCCAACAGACCGGCATCAGCTTTGTCGAATGGCGCCAGCAAGCCTGCTTATTGGCCGCAGTAGTGCGCCTGGGCAACGGCGAACCGGTCACACGGGTCGCCACTGACTTGGGCTACAGCAGCCCCAGCGCGTTTACCAGCGTGTTTCGCAAAGTCCTGGGCGAAGTGCCGAGCCGGTATTTTGCGCAATAGCACGAGTAGGACAATACAAATAATTTTTTGTACAAACCCAAAAAATGACCAACAACATAAATTTTTATTTGCATTAAATAGAAGGCCTCTTTTTCTATGGCCTACAATACAAACAAATATTTGGCTTAAAGCTCAAAGCAGCCATTACACAAAGGATTATTTACCTTATGCGTATTCAACGCATGTCTGACGAAGCCATTGCCATTCAGTTGGGTAAAGCCATCCGTGAGCGTCGATTGCGCAAAAACACCACCCAGGAACAACTGGCTGAAGCCATCGGTGTCAGTACGCCGACCCTGCAAAAACTTGAAAAAGGCAAAGGCACCCTTGCCGTCCTGATTGCGGCGTTAAGAGAACTCAATGCTCTGGAACTGCTTATAGCGCTGACTAGTCCTGCGCCAGCCAGCCCTTTGGCAGCGTCTAAAACCCCTTCTTTGCGCCTCAGAGCTAAAGGCCGCCCAAAAAATGCATCAAAGGATGTAAGCCAGAAGTATCCAGGCAGCACTACAGGCAAACTGCTCTTCCCTAAAATAACAACGAGAAAAGACCATGGCGAAAGTCGCTGAGGTATGGATCTGGGACAGGAAAGTAGGCGCCGTTCTCTGGGACGAAACACGTCCGGTGCCGACCGGCACGTTTGAATTTGAGCCAGAGTTTTGCTTGATCGGCCTGCAACTCGCCCCGCTTACGATGCGAGCCGAACCTGAAGTGATCTACGAATTTGCATCGCTTCCAGACAAATCGTTCAAACGCCTGCCGCCATGCTTGTCTGATTCATTACCGGACGACTTCGGTAATGCAGTGATCGATAGCTGGCTGGCCACCCAAAACCGGGACCCCAAGACCTTCACTCCGGTCGAGCGCCTGCTCTACATAGGTAGCCGCGGCATGGGAGCCCTTGAATACAAGCCTGCTGCATTGAAGCCCGCAGACACTATTGAACGCCTGCAGATAGACGCACTGGTCGACCTTGCCGGCAAGATTCTGGCTGACCGCCATGACCAACTCGACGGCCTGCGGCTCGCCCCCCAAACAGACCGCGAAGACGAGGCGTTGAAAAGTCTGTTTAAAATTGGCTCATCTGCTGGCGGCGCACGGGCCAAGGCCATTATTGCCCTCAATGAAAAAAGCGGTGAGATTTGCTCCGGTCAAATTCAGGCGCCAGAAGGCTACAGCTATTGGTTGCTCAAGTTTGATGTCGACCAAAAAGAGAACGCACTGGGTGACCCGCAAGGGTTCGGTAAAGTCGAGTATGCCTACCACCTGATGGCCAAGGCCGCCGGGATCGAGATGACCGAGTGCAGGTTGCTACAAGAGGGGGCGCGGTCTCACTTCATGACAAAGCGCTTCGATCGAATGGAAGACGGCGACAAGCTGCACGTGCAAACCCTGTGTGCAATGGATCAGGCTGACTACAACGCCCCTGGTAGTTACAGCTATGAATCAGCCCTGATGGTATGTCGTGATCTGGAGCTGAGTCGTCTTGAGCAAATTGAGCTCTACCGGCGCATGGTTTTCAATGTCTTGGCGCGCAACCAGGATGACCATACGCGCAACATTGCGTTCATGGTCTGGCGCGACGGTATCTGGAAACTGACGCCAGCCTACGACGTCTGCTGGTCCTACAATCCCAACGGAGACTGGACTGCCAAACACCAAATGACACTCAACGGAAAGCGGGATGACTTTGTGCTCGACGACCTGCTCAGGGTCGCGACTCATATCGCCAACTTTAATCCGCGAACAGTCATCAAAAAGGTTGCTTCAGCCCTCAGTCGCTGGAAAACCTTTGCGACCAAGGCGCAGGTTCCAGACGCGCTTATCGACCAAATTGCAGCGTCTCACCGGCTTTACTTGGCTAAAGATCTATAACTCTGTCCTCTGCAGCACTCTCAATACAAGGGCTGTAAGGCGACGATCTGAACGTCGTTTAACGGCCCTGAAAGCTCCCCGCATCACTGCGCCGTGCTTCCCCCCTCACACCGCCCCAACCCCTGAAAACGCGCCTCAAAATCCTCCGCCAATTGCTCCAGCGTCACACTGCCCAGGCGCTCGATCAGCAGTGCTTGAGCGGCATCGAAAGCATCGGTGAGGGCGGCATTCACGGCTTGCTCAACCAGGCATTCCGGGTGGTCGGTGGATAGGCCAATGGCGAATAGCGAGGCCGAGCCGAGGGCTTCGTGGATGTCCAGCAAGGTCATGTCCGCCAGCGGTTTGGCCAGTGTCCAGCCGCCGCGATGGCCCTTTTCTGAGCGTACGTAACCTTGCTCCTTGAGCAGGGCCATGGTGCGCCGAATGACCACGGGGTTGGTGCCCAGCATCTGCGCAAGGCTGTCGGAGGTCGCCGGGTGTTCGTGGCGCGCCATGTGGATCAGGACGTGCAGCATGCGGGACAGGCGGGTGTCGTTTCTCATGGGCGTTCGTTTCAAGCGTGAAGGTGCGCAGAGTATCGCTCGCCACACTAAAAGTTACGAGAGTGTTGACACGCTCACTTCACGTAACTTACGTTGTATCGAGAAATCTTCGAGGGGTCGAAGAGATAACGTGAGGCGTGATCATGGTTTACGACGTAGTGATTGTGGGTGGGAGCTATGCCGGTCTGTCCGCGGGCTTACAACTGGCGCGGGGCCGACGCAAGGTGTTGGTGATTGATGCGGGGCTTCGGCGCAATCGATTTGCCCAGCACTCGCACGGGTTTCTCGGGCAGGACGGCCGCGCCCCTGGCGATATTGCCGCTCAGGCGCGGGCGCAATTGCTGGCGTACCCGACGGTCGAGTGGATCGATCAATCGGCGGTCAAGGCCGGCCAATGCGCTGAAGGGTTTGCCGTGGTGACGGCCGACGAACAACGCTTTGCGGCGCGGCGCTTGATCATCGCCGCCGGCATGGTCGATGTCCTGCCAGAAATCCCGGGGCTGGCAGAGCGCTGGGGCAAACATGTATTTCACTGCCCGTACTGCCACGGCTATGAACTGGACAGCGGGCCGATCGGGGTGCTGGCAGCCACGCCAGTGGCGTTGCATCAGGCGCTGATGCTGCCGGATTGGGGGCCGACTACCTTGTTTCTGAATGGTGTGTTTGAGCCCGACGCCGAAGAACTGGCCAGCTTGGAAAAACGTGGGGTAACGCTGGAACGCGAGCGGGTTGTGTCCATCAGCGGCCACGCGGATTTAACGCTGGCCAGCGGGCGTGTGGTTGAGTTGGCAGGCGTGTTTACCCAGCCGCACATGCACATGGCCAGCCCGTTGCCCATGCAACTGGGCTGCGAGTTCGAGGCCGGGCCGATGGGAGATTTCATCAAGGTCAATGCCACCCGCGAAACCAGCGTGCCAGGTGTATTTGCCTGTGGCGATGCAGCCGTGGCCGCTGGCAACGTGGCCATCGCCGTGGGTGATGGTGCGCGAACCGGCGCGGCGGCGCATCAGTCACTGATGTTCCGCTAACCCCAACACCCCTGTAGGAGCGAGCTTGTCTCGCGATCTTTTGATCCTTAAAAGATCGCGAGGCAAGCTCGCTCCTACAAGTTTCTACTTAAGAGTGATCTCGTGCCCGTGCGACAAACGCGCGGGTGCGCGGTTCTTTTGGGTGCACCAGCACGTCACTCGGCGTGCCCGCTTCGACGATGACGCCGTGGTCCATAAACGCCACGTGGGTGGCGACTTCCTGGGCAAAGCGCAATTCGTGGGTCACCACGATCATGGTCATGCCTTCTGCCGCCAGATCACGCATGACGGCCAACACCTCCCCCACCAATTCCGGGTCAAGTGCGCTGGTGGGCTCGTCAAACAACATCAGCGAGGGCTTCATGGCCAGCGCACGAGCAATCGCCACGCGCTGCTGTTGCCCGCCGGACAGTTGACGCGGGTAAGCATCAACCTTGGCCGAGAGCCCCACCCGTGCTAACAGCGCGAGCGCCGCCTCGGTGGCCTCTTCGCGACTTTTGCGCTGCACCAGCATCGGCGCCTTGATGATGTTTTCAAGCACGGTCAAGTGACCGAACAGGTTGAAGTTCTGAAACACCATGCCGGTCTTTTCACGCTGCCGGGCAATCGCCCGCGGTGTCAGCCCGAAAAAGCGATTGCCTTTGCGGGTGTAGCCCGCCAGTTCGCCATCCACCTGAATAAACCCGCTGTCGGGGGTTTCAAGCTGGTTGATACAACGCAAAAAAGTCGACTTGCCTGACCCAGAAGGGCCAATCAGGCACAACACATCGCCGCGCTGGACGGTCAGGCTAATGCCCTTCAACACCTCGGTCTGGCCGTAGCGTTTATGAATGCGCTGAGCACTCAGCACCGGTACATCACCGGCCTGTTCACGGGAGGTTTTCATCGCACGGCTATCCCTTTACCAAAGCGGCGCTCAACCAGACGCTGCGCACCAGACAACACCGTCGTTGCCACCAGATACCAAAAGCAGGCGACCAGTAGCAAAGGAATAGTCTGGTAATTTCGTGAGTAAATTAACTGCACCGAATACAGCAGATCCGAAAGCGCGATCACGCTCACCAACGAGGTCATTTTGAGCATGCCGATCAGTTGATTGCCAATAGGCGGGATGATCGACGGCATCACCTGCGGCAACACCACATGCATAAACTTTTGCCAGCCGGTCATGCCAAGGGCGTCCGCCGCATGGCGCTGCCCCTTGTCGAACGACAGCAAACCGCCCCGTACGATCTCAGCCATATACGCCGCTTCGTGTAGGCACAGGCCTAAAATCGCGGCCACATAGGGTGTGATCAGCGTGTTGGTATTGGCGCTCAATAACGTCGGGCCAAATGGAATGCTGATCGACAACGTAGGAAACAGTGAGGCCAGGTTGTAAAGGATGATGAGCTGGACCAGCAACGGCGTACCCCGAAAAATCCACACATACACACCCGACATGCCCGAAATAAACCTATTCGATGACAGCCGCATGATCGCCAGAACAATGCCAATGACCAGCCCCAAAAATGTCGTCACGACCGTCAACCAGCACGTCAGTACCAGGCCGTCCAAAATCGCCGGGTGAAACAGGTAATGACCGACAACGTCCCAGGACATTCTCGGGTTGGAGACCACCGCCCATCCGACCGTACCCAACATCACCAGCATAAAAGCGATAAAGGCCCATTGGCCGTACCGCCGGGCCGGCACGTAGATCACGTCGTCCAATGCTGCCTGCGGGTTGAGGTTCGCCGCTAACGGGTCGTCCTCCAGCCTGCTTTTTAACTCACCCACACGCATACCTCACTGCTCCTGCAACGCACCGAGGTTGATGCCGGGTGCAGGTAAAGCCATGGTCTCGACGTTCCACTTTTTCAAAATACTGTCGTACGTCCCGTCCGCCTGAATAGCCTTGAGACCGGCCAAAATGGCCTCACCCAGCTGTGTTCTGTCCTTGAGGTAAGCAATGCCGATCAAGTCCTTGGGGAACACATCGCCCGTCACCACCTGCACCGGACGCGGGGCTTTGGCGCTTACGTCACCGGCAATAGAAGTCGCGGCCACAATAAAGTCAGCGCGGCCTGAGTAGAGCGACAGGTAGACGGCATCGGCCGAGGCGAACTCCAGCTTTTTAGGCACCGGTTTGCCCAGCGCGGTGCAGTACTTGGAGAAATCCTTTTCGATAAAGTCGACGAAGTTGGTACCCGATTGCAGGCCCACGGTCTTGTCGCACAGGGAACTCAACTCCACGGGCGTGTCTTTGAGCACGAAAGCGCCTTGGGTGAGGTAGGCATAGTCCACAAAACTCAACGTCTTGCGCCGCTCCGGGGTGTCAGAAACGGCCATCATAGCGATGTCATACCGGTTGGCCTGAACCCCGGGAATCATCCCTGAGAACTCAATGGATGTTTGTTTAATGTCCACGCCCAGTTTTGCGCCGATGGCGTTGAGCAGGTCGACCTCAAAGCCTTGCAGCGTTTTACCGTCTTCGCCGACAAAGGTAAAAGGCGGCCACTTGGCATCGGTGACCACGTTGAGGACGTTGGTGTTTTTGATCTCTGTGGGCAGCAAGTCATGCAGCGACTGCGGGTTGGCAGCCACCCCGAGTGATACCCCCAGTGACGCCACCAGCGCTGACGAAACCGCGAACTTCCTGGCAAACGATGCAACGCGAGACGGACTCATCATGCTCATGGTGTTTTCCTGTGGGCGCAGGCGGGCTGCGCCACGTGTTTAGGGTCGGATGGGATTTACAGCACGGCGGTTTTGGCGGGGTCGTTGATCACGCCAACATCGTCACCGGCGACAAAAATCGGCGGCAGTTCATCGTTCAGCAGGTAATCGCCAATCACCCGCGCCTTGTACAAATGCGGGTTGTGTGAGGACAGCGCGCGGGCATTGCGCCAGTGCCGGTCCAGGCCACCTTTTACGTCGATAGCCGTTGCGCCCAGGGTGTCGAACAGCTCTGTCGCGGCGGTCAGCACCAGCGGGATCAAGGTCACTTGCGCCGCCGAAATCTCAAGATCGGCTTTCACGTAAGCCTCATCGGTGGCCGCCGATTGTTCACCTTCAACGTCCCAGACATGCCAGGCGTCCTGGAGCGCCCGGGCAGCGCCGAGCACGATGGAGCGCGCAGAACTGGCCACGGCGCCGATCTTGCCCACTTGCATCTGGATGATCGGGTCATGGCGCGGCAGGCCGCCCGGGCCGGTGTAATAGACCCGCTGACGGGCCGCGACTTTTTCAGACACATCGCGCGCAATCGCGCCTGCGACACCGGCGATGGTGGCCAGGTGCACCAACTGGGCAAACCCGCTGCCAGCCCTGAGCGTGGATTTTATGTGCGCCGAGATTTCGTCGGCATACACCACCACGTCTTCGAAAATCGACGAGCCGGTGGCGGTCAGGCGCTGGCCAAAACCATCCCAGTCGTCGAGCAGGGTCACGCCTTTTCTGTCTGCGGGGACGGTGATGATCACGCGGTTGCCGTGCTCATCAACGCCGATCACCGGGATCCATTGCGCGTAGAGGCTACCGGTGCCGTAGGCTTTTTTGCCATTGAGTCGGAAGTTGCCGTCAGCATGTGGCAGCACCTGCGTGCGAATCTCACCAATCGGAGTGCCCGGCGGCTCGGTGGTGGCGTTGCCAAACAGCTCCCCGCGCACCACACGGTCAATCCAGACTTTTTGCTTGTCGAGTTGATCACCAATCATCAAGCGCTCAACCCGGGAAAAGTGCAGGCGCAGCGCTTGCGGAATATTGGAATCCGCTGCGGCCAGTTCGATCAGCAGATCAAACAACTGCACGATAGAAGCACCGAAACCGCCCTGCTCCACTGGAATCCTGAGCGCGCCAAACCGGGCTTCGCGCAGCCAGCCAACTTGTTCAAACAGCAGCGTACGGCTGCGCTCCCGGGCAGAAGCATCTTGGCGAATGGTGTCGAAAATGGGTTTGAACAATGCGTGCAGTTCAGCCGAACTGTATTCCTTTGGTGTAGCGCTCATACACTTGATCCTTTCAACGTTTCACGTATCAATCGTTGCTTTAGTAAAACCGCTTAACACTTAACGCCCGGCGTAGCGAAACTGCCGACCGTAATGACGCGCTGATAAATGCGGCACATCGGTTCCAAATAACTTCTCGCGCCAGGTGCCTTCGGCATACGCTTCTTTAAAAACGCCACGCTGCTGTAACTCCGGAACAACGAAATCAACAAAGTCTTCGTAACTGTCCGGGGTCACAACGCGCATCAGGTTGAAACCATCAATGTCGGTTTCGCGAGCAAAGTCGGCTAACTGATCGGCCACCTGCGAACCTGAACCCACGATGGGTAACGTGCGGGTGCCCAGCTTCATCTCATCCAGCAAGCGCCGGACGGTCCAGGGTGCGCCGGGGTTGTAACGGGTGATGGAATCGAGGATCGCGCCCATGGCCTGGGTGTTTTGCAGCGTGATCGGCTCATCGAGGCCATAGCGCGAGAGGTCTTCGCCAATCGACGCGCTAAAGTGCGTCAGGCCGCCCGCCGCACTGCCATAGCGTTGGTATTCGCGCAGTTTTTCTTGGGCCAGCGCCTCGGTTTTATCCGTGACCACCACCACGCCCACAAAGATCTTGATGTCGTCGGCCGCTCGCCCGTTCGCCACCGCCCGCTGACGCAGGTCTTGAACGATGCTTCGGGTGACCTCGACGTTCTGGTTGTGCGAAGACATAAAAATGCATTCAGCGTGACGCGCCGCAAACTCGCGGCCCCGCGAGGACGTACCGGCCTGAAAGAGCACCGGGGTGCGCTGCGGCGACGGCTCGCAGAGGTGAATCGCATCCAGTTGATAAAACGGCCCGTCATGCTTGACCCGATGCACCTTGGCCGGATCGGTGAAGCGCTCGGTCTGGCGGTTACGTTCAACCGCGTCGTCTTCCCAACTGCCTTCCCACAGCTTGTAAACGAGGTCCAGATAGTCGTCGGCCATGTCATAGCGATTGTCATGGCGGATTTGCTCGGTCAGCCCCATCGCCCGCGCGGCGCTGTCCAGGTAACCGGTGACGATATTCCAGCCCACCCGGCCATTAGTTAAATGGTCGAGTGTGGAAAAACGCCGGGCCAGCAAGTAAGGCTTTTCATAGGTGACGTTGGCCGTAACGTTGAAACTCAAGTGTTGAGTGGCATACGCCATGGCAGACAGTGGAATGAGGGGATCATTGATCGGGACTTGCACCGCACCGTGCAACGCGGCATCCGCTGAGCCACCGTAAACATCGTTAGTGCCAATGACATCGGCCAAAAACAGCCCGTCAAACTTGCCGCGCTCAAGGGTCTTGGCCAACTTCACCCAATAATCCAGGCTTGAATAATTCTGCGAGTTATCACGCGGGTGCGTCCACATCCCATGGGAGATATGGCCAACGCTGTTCATATTGAACGCGTTAAGCAGTATTTTTTTATTACATCCCATCACTCACTCCAGCAGTGAGAAGCCATTAACTACCGGCCACTGTCTGTTTTAGATTTAGCGTTAAATGGCGCGCAGCCACCCGCTCTAAACGAACGGGTTTAAAGTCCGTCAGCACCTGTACGGTATTGATTCAACGGCAACTAAGGGTTGGTCACCGTGTCGGGCCATCGAAACTGCACCGTGTCATCGCGCGCAATGTCGTGGCCCAAACCGCGCTCCCAGGTGAGGTAATCGCGAAAGATCTGTTCGCGATTGACCTTGGCGCGCATCGTCGAGCCCCAGTCATCATCGAAAGGCGACAACAACTGCTGCGGCTCAAAGGCCTCTTCTACTTCCAGGCCCGCAGCGCGCCAGGCCTGGGTCCCGCCCTTGAGCGCATAAGCCTCAAGGCCAAGGGTGCGGCTGACGTGCGCAGCGGCATAGGCCGCATTGACGCCATCCGGCGAGGTGAATACCAGCGGGCCAGGCGGTTGCGTTTCCAGCCAGGCGGCCAGCGACGGTCGTAGCACAAACTTTGCGCCCGGAAGATGCCCCTGTTCATAGTCCAGGCTCGGGCCCACATCCAGCACCGGCAAACCGGCGGCGAGGTGTTCCTGCACCTGCTGTGGCGCCAGCCAGCGCACAGCGGCCGGCAACGCGTCGGCGGGCGCTTCGGTCACCAAGGTCACACCCGCGTCGTCCAGCGAGAGCACGTAAATGTCGGCGTTATCAAAGTGCGACAGCCAAAACGCAGTCACCGCCGCCCGCTTCAGATGACCATCGTCCACCAGCACAATCCGCGCATGGCGCACCGGGACGTGCGCGTCATACGTCATCAACAATTGGCCACCCGGTACAGACACCGCATGCGCAAGGTGCCCGGCACGGTAGGCCGCTTCGGGGCGTACATCGAAGACATACAGCGTTCTCTGATCGCGCTCTGCATGCAGTTGCAAGAATTGAGCGTGATCAATCACCTTAAGCCCATGACGCTGCACCAGCGTGGCAGTGTGCTGGCGCAACACCTCATCAGGCGCCAGCCGCCCCGGCGACGGTAACTGTGCGTCGCCCGGCCCGGTGGGCAAACCATAAAGGAAGGACGCCATCACACCGTCCTGCAAAAACGCCACGTTCGACACCCCATTAAGCAGGGCCAACGTCGTGGTTGCGACAATGCCCCGCGTGCGGCTGAAGCAACTGATCACATACAAATGATCGGCCTCGTCCGTGCGGCTCAGCTCCTGAAGCGCCAGTTCGACGCCCGGCACATTCAACGCCCGGCCAATGCTGGTTTTTTGGTATTCAAACTCAGGCCGGCAATCAATTACCGTGGTGGGCTGCCCGCGTTCAAAACGCGCTTCCAGTTGCGCGGGTGTGAGGGTCGGCGTTGCATAGTGAGCGTGGGCCAAATCAGCGAATGCCTTGACCAAGGTGTTATAGCCGGTGCCCAGCGAATACCCGCTGGCCTGCCACCCTTTAATGCCGCCCTCAAGCAACCGGACATGGGTAAAAGACAACGCCGCCAGCACTGACATTGCCTGTTCAGCCGCCCCGCCATCAGCGCCGTCATCATCCACTAACACCACACACACTTGCGGGCGCGGAACACTGCGCAACACCTGAAGTTCAAGACTGCTTAATGCACTGTGTGCCGAAAGATTAATGTGACCTTGAGCATAAAACCTGGCTTCACGAACATCGATAACAGCCACTTCTTCACGGCGCATTAACACCGCATAAAGATCACCTGCCGATAATGAAGGGAATGTTTGAAGCCGTGCCATGCTGTTTTGCCCGGAAGTTGTACTCATCGTTAATCATTTTTATAGGCAATGACCTTCACGTAGCAACTCGAATAATCTGTTCTCTGGCATCGGAAATTCTGTTGGGCGGTTATTTAACGGCGGCTCGCTGCTTATTCCTTTAAGGAATAAAACTATCGCTCAACAGCCTTTCTCTTAAACAGGGCAACTTCCTATAATCCCCGCCCATTCGTCTTACGGCACTGAGTTCTCCCATGCTGCGCAACCTACCAAGGGCTTTGCCTGGGTCTGCTACACACAGAGGCCGTCATGTCGTTTAAGTATTCGCTTAAACAACTGCGCTACCTCGTCACCACCATTGAATGCGGCAGCATCTCTGAGGCTTCTCGACGTCTTAATATTTCCAACCCAGCCATTTCATCGGCCATCAAAGACCTTGAAAGTCGATTTAATCTGCAAATATTTATCCGCCATAAATCAAACGGATTAATCCTCACACCTGAAGGTTCCAGCTTCTTTGAGCGCGCAATAAGTTTGCTTCGCGATGCCCGCGAGTTCGAACAACAGGTCAACGGTGACAGTGACAAAGTCAGCGGCGAAATAGTACTCGCCTGTTACGACCCGATTGCGTCCTGCTATTTACCCGAACTCCTGGCTTCATTCAAAGAACGATTTCCCGCAGTCAAGATTTCACTTCACGTGGTTCATCAAAATAAAATAGCCGAAGGTTTAAGGTCTGGTGCCTACGATTTGGCCCTCACCTACTCCGCAGGTTTAAGAGAAACCCATACCTGCATCCCGCTATTGCCCGACCTCTACCCGCGTGCAGTATTGCCAGCGGGCCACAGGCTGGCCTCTTACAACGAAGTGTCGTTATCGATGATCGCCGACGAACCGTTGATCCTGTTAGACATCTGGCCCAGCAACCAATACTTCCTGGGCCAGTTCGAAGACGCGGGCCTGCACCCCAACATCGCCTACAAAGTGCCCTCGATTGAACTCGTTACCGCCTTCGTCGGCCAGGGGCTTGGCGTGTCCATCATGGTGACCTTGCCAGAACAGATCCAGACCCCCAACGGCAACAAAGTCGTCACCCTGCCCATCAGCGACCCACTGGTGGCCTCACGCACCGTCGTCGCCTGGAACCGCGACAAAGACCTCACCCGCCTCACCTCCGAATTTGTGAACCACTGCAAAAACGAGATCAAACTGCCACGGCATATGCGCCCGCTGCAGTGAAAACGAGCGCTTTTTCACCCCCCGTTTAAATCGGCCACCTCAACTCGCCAACCCCTCCGGATGCAGCGGTAACACACCACCCACCTGACGCTCCCACAGTCGACGGTACGCACCATTGGGCCGTTTCAGCAGTTCGTCGTGGGTGCCATCTTCAATGATTTTGCCGTTATCAAAGAACAAGATCCGATCCAGTTGCGCGACCGTTGAAAGCCGATGCGCCACCACGATCACGGTTTTGTCCTGCATCACGTCCGTCAGGGTGTCTTGAATCGCCTGCTCGGTGATGGAGTCCAGGCTGGCCGTTGCCTCGTCCATGATCAAAATGGGCGCGTTTTTGATGATGATCCGCGCGATGGCCACCCGTTGACGCTGGCCGCCTGACAATCGAACCCCGCGCTCGCCCACCAGCGAATGGTATTGGCGGTCCATTTTTGCAATGAAGTCATGGGCGTGAGCCTGCCGGGCGGCCGACTCTACATCCCGTTCACTGGCGTCCGGATTACCGTAGCGGATGTTGTCCAGCAGGCTGCGATGGAACAGCCCGGGTTCCTGCGGAATCAAGCCTATCTGCGAGTGCAAGGAGTGCTGGGTGAAGTGCCGGATGTCTTTGCCGTCGATACAGATGGCGCCTTGTTGCGGATCGTATTGGCGTAATAACAGATTTAGTAACGTCGACTTGCCAGACCCCGAATACCCGACCAGGCCCACACGTTGCCCGGGCGGAATCACCAGGTTCAGGTTGTGAAACAGCACTTGGCCAGCCTGGTAACCAAAGGTCAGATTGCGCACTTCAATACTGCCACTGACGATTTTGATGTCACGCGCCTGTTGGTCATCGACGATCTCATGGGGCACCACAATGGTTTTGACGCCGTTTTCGATGTTGCCGATGTATTCGAACAAATCAAGAAAGCGCCTGCTGATGTTGCGCGCTTCGGCAATGACGACAAATGACAGGGTGGTGCTCATCACGAACTCCGGCACACCGATGCTGCCTTGCTGCCATAACCACAGCGCAAAGCCCAACAAACCGACTTTTAGCACCAGCGAAGCACTCATCTGGAACAGGACAATTTTTTCGTTAAAGCCAAATGACTGTCGCGCCGCCTGGACTTCTCGGGACAAAAACTGCTGCAGATGTGCACGCTCGAAACCGATACGGGCAAACAGCCGCACGGCCGTCAGGTTGCTCACGGCGTCCACGACACGCCCCGTGGTTTCACTGCGCGCCGCAGAAAACGAACGTGAGTACGGCTGGCAACGGCGCGCCAGCAAGTACGAGCACAGTACGAACACCACAGACCAGACAAACGTGAACATGGCTAGCATGGGGCTGGCCGTCGCCAGAATGATCACCGCAACGGTCAGCGTCACCAGCACCGGCAACACATCGAAGATCAACGCCCACAGCGTCATGTTGACGCCCATCGACGTTTCGGAAATGCGATTGGCCAGTGAGCCGGCGAAGTTGCTGCCGATGTAGCGTTGGGAGTGATGCTGGAGGTAGGCAAACAAGTGCGCCGTGACGCGGGTCCGTTGCAGCGGCGCAACGTGCACCCGGCAGAACCCGGCGATGCGCCCGAACACCAGTTCACCCAGATTCAACGCTATGAACAGCGCCAAAGGTGGCCAGATGGCACTTAAATCACGCGGCCCATTGAGGCTGTGGCTGAGCACCCCAACCACCTCACCCAATGCCAGCGACACCGTTACCCCGCAGGCCGAAGACACCACCTGCAAGATCACGATCAACACGTACCAGCGCATGAAATAGCGGGCAAATTGCAGCGTAAAACGAAACGGGCTTGAGGCCAGTTCAGGGATGTGCGAGTCAGAAGTCGTGGTCGACGTCATGGTATTCCTTGGTTCAGACAGGCCGGTTGACCGGTTGTTGTTGGCACAGCCCTCAGAGGGAGGGCTGTGTTATCGAGCGGATCAGGCGCTTGCAACGGGTGGCCATTCGCGGGTTTTGTAGGTGTCATCACCGGGGCGGTAACGCACCGTCCCCGCCAGATGGCGCTGCTGGCCCACCAGCAACACGCTGTTGACTTCGGTCTGCTCACCGGCAAGGCGTTGGGCTTCTTTTTCACGCATGCTGTCGAGCCCCAACTCCAATTGCTTGCCAAACCACAGCGTCAGATACGAATGGTCGATGTAAACGTTTTCGGTAATCGCATGCAGCAGCACGCTCAAGCCTTGGCGCGCTTCCAGCAACCAGTACACATAACGCTCGAAGTCTTCTTTAAGAATCGCGAAGCGAAACATCGGTGAGGGATGCAGCCCATTGGCCTGGTCGAGCCAGCGGTAATCCCAGATTTTGAAGCGGTCCTGAAGCTCTTCATTCAGGCGCTCGGCGATTGCGCGTGTCTCTTCAGAAAAATAAATATGGCTGTGCCAGGCGACGATTTCGTCGATCTCGGCAGGTACATCAGGGACGGTAGGCAAGTGAGTCATGATGCGATCTCGGGCAAGGTTGATAAGGCGCGTTGCGGTGTGGCATCCAGCGAGAACGCTGCATGCTTGCTGGCTTCGGTCATGTGAAGTTCCTTGAAGGGTTGGCTCATAGGGTTTGCTGCCAAAGCGCGCGCAGTTTCGGCACCCACTCTTTAAGGCCGCGGGCGGTTTCCTGGGGGCTGAGCATGTTGAGCCGAGCGGTGTGCGCGGCCTCTTCTGGTAACCCTGGCGGGAGCGGCGCACCCGGCAAATTGCCCAATGAATAGGCTTCGCTGGCCAGCAGGGCCTGGGCGTCAGGGGTCATCAGCCAGGTCAGCAATAAACGCGCAGCGTTAGGGTGCGCAGGCTGCCTGACCAGCCCCTGACCAAAGGGCACCAGCAAGGTGAAGTCCGCCGGGTATTCAATGGCGATCGGCACCCCCAGCCGTTGCTGACGTAGCAACGGTGGCAGGTAGGCCCACGGGTTCAGCGCCCGACGACCTTGGGCGAGGCTGATCACCCCGGCTTCTTGCGCGCCACCCGCCCCGCCGCGATCGCGGAGCTCACGTAACTGCTGAAGATCGATGCGCTGGCGCGTCAGCAGTTGCAGCAGAGCTACGTCGGTGGTGCCTGCACCGCCACCCGGCGCGCCATATTCAAAACTGTTGCGCCACTTATCGTCGAGCAGTTGCGCGACATCCACAGGCAGAGTTTCGCTCCCTACACGGCGCGTGCTGTAACCCAGCCCATACACCTTGTTGAAGGTGAAGTAGACCTGGTCCTTGTAGCGCCAGATGGGCTCCAACGAGGCGCTGCTGCTCGGCGTCCAGCCTTCCAGATAGCCGCGATCGGCGATGTCCATCACCACGTTGACCGGCTGGCTGATCAGATCGCCGTAGTGCGCGCCGGTGACTTTTTCGACGTCCAGCCGATCCGTAACCGCCGTGGGCGACAGGTGCATATAGGTCACGCGAATACCGGGAAAGGCCTGGCTAAAACGCGACCACAACGGCTGCCATTCGTAATCCATCGCAGCCTGATACATCACCACCTGCTGCTCGCCGCCTTTAATCGCCGCGTGATACAGGGCTTCCATGTCGGCCTGTTGCTGGGCGGTGCCGGTCAATGCACGGGTGCGCTGAGTCACCTCATCATCGGTGAACGCCGCTTGGCGGGTGCCGAAGGCAAACACCCCCATCAGCACGCCGACCACCAGCAACAGCCGCACGCTGTAAGGAAGGCGCCTCATGCAGCCTCCCGGCCGGGGGCTACGGGCTCTGCAACAAGGGTTTCGGAGCTCTCGTCGCGCGGCATGAGCACCGCAGCACCCGGCTGGATCAACAGGTTCACCGCGCGCCCGTTCAACGACTCACGGGTGTGGGCCGTGGTGCCCCACACATCCAGCGCCAACGTCACGGCCAAGGTAAGGCCTTGAACCTGTGCTTGCGCCAGATAGCGGTCGCCGGCATAGGTGATCTGCGAAATGACGCCCGCAAGCACCGTCGCATTGGCTGGCGCCGGGTGCTCAAGCGGGACGGCCACCACTTGTGCGGCGCGCAGGGCCAGCCATACCGCTGCACCGGGCAAAAGACCGGCTGGATTACTGGAGGCCAGCCACTGATCGCTACCACTGAGCGGCACCTTTGCCACGCCATCAGATGCGGCGCTGATCTGGCCACGCAGGATATTTTCGAAGCCGACAAACTCCGCGACAAAGTGCGTACGCGGGGTCAGAAATATCTCACTCGGCGTGCCCACCTGTTCCAGCTTGCCGACGTTCATGACAGCGATGCGATCAGCCAGCGCCAAAGCCTCGGCATGGTCGTGGGTGACATAGACCGCCGTGTAGCCCAATTCATCATGAATGCGTCGCAGGTCCTGGCGCAGCCGAATGCGCAGTTGGGCGTCCATGTTCGATAACGGCTCATCGAACAGCATCAGCCCGGGCCGGGCGACCAAGGCGCGTGCCAACGCCACGCGCTGCTGCTGACCGCCGGACAGCTCTGCCGGGTAGCGCTCGGCATGATCGTGCAAGCCGACCAGTTGCAGCGCCTCGATCACTTGGCGCTGCTGCGTTTCACCGAGACGGGCGCGAGTCTTGAGCGGGTAACTGACGTTTTGCCGAACGGTCATGTGCGGCCACAGCGCGTAGTTCTGAAACACCATCCCGATGTTGCGTTTCTCAGGGGCCACAAACAGGCCTTGCTGCACATCGGCCACAGCACGTTCACCGAGCAGGATTTGCCCCCCGTCGGGTTCTTCCAGCCCGGCAATGCAGCGCAGCGTGGTGGTTTTGCCGCAGCCGCTGGGGCCCAGCAACACGAAAAATTCTCCGGCTTCGATCTGCAGATCCAGATGCTCAATGGCATTGACCCGACCATCAAAGGCTTTACGGACATTCTTGAGAGTTACACGGCTCATGCTCAGAGACCTCCCGTTGTACCCGCGGCCAGGGCCAGGGCACGTTGCTTGTTGCGATGGTTATTGAGGTGCCGCGCACGCCGGAAGATCCACAGGGTCAACAGGCTCGCGCCCCACAGGAAAATCGAGAACGCCATCAGCACCATGAGCAGCGCAGCGGCCATGCTGTAGTCGCCTGCGCTTTGCAGGTTGTAGGTGATCACCGCCAAGGTATTCACCCCGGGGGACTTGAGCAGCAGCGGGACTTCCAGGTTGCCCGAGACCATCAACGCACTCATGAACCAACCGGCAATAAAACTCGGAGCTGCGAGCGCCAGCACGATCTCAAAAAAGGTCTGAACAGGTCCGGCGCCACTCATGCGCGCAGCCTCGGACAAGGACGGCGCGATCTGCGAGGTTGCCGACAAGGCGATCTGGCTGGCGAATGGCATGGCCGTGACGATTAACGCCAGCGCCACCAGCCAGATCGAGCCATACAACTGGGCAAAGGCAGGGATGCTCAGCCAGGCCCAGGAGATCGCTACGGTGGTCACCACACCCGGCATGGCCAGCGGGATTAACGTGGCAAAGCGCAACGCTGCCTGGCTAAGACGCCCCAGTTGGCGAGACAGGGTTGCGACGCTGAAGGCCAGGGTCATGACCACCGCACCAACAATCACCCCCAGCACCAGCGTCACGCGGATCGCTTCGATCACTCGGGGTTGCTCCAGCACGCTGATGTAGCGCGCCAGCGACAAATCGCTGTAAACCCCCGGATAAGGCTGGATCGACGAGAACGCCAAAGCCCCCAGCGGCAGTACAAACGAGAGCACTAAAAACAGCAGCACCAGCACGCAGATCAATGAGCGAAAGCCGCGCAAACGCAGGAGCCTGGCACGGGAAAACTTGCCGCTGACTGACACGTAGCCCTTGCGTCCCAGCACCCGCAGTTGCCCCATGTAGATCAACGCAATAAACGCGACAAACAGGCTCGACAAAATGCTCGCCTGTGCATAATCGGCAGGCCCGGCTCCGCCCCCTACCAGGTTAAGCAGCAAGGTCGCCATCACCACAATGTTGTCTGGCCCGCCCAGAATCAGAATCGGCTCAAACACTTGCAGCCCGGCAATGATCCCCAGCAACGCAACGCTGGTCAGCGCCGGGGCCAGGCTGGGCAGGTTGATGCTAAGAAAGGTACGAAATGGCCCCGCCCCCGACAGATACGACGCCTCATCGTGCGAGCTGTCCAATGCGCGGAATGCCCCCACGATAAACAAATACGTCAGGGCGACCTTTTTAAGGATCAGAACCGTGTAAATCCCCCACCAGCCCTGAACGTTCAGCCACGGTGATTCAACGCCCAAGCCATAGCGCAACGCGTCATTGAGCAACCCGGTCCAGGGGTTGGCCAACTGGGTGAAGGCAATGGCGTAGAAAATGCCCGGCGTGACAAACACCAACAGCATGCACGGCATGATCCAGCGGCGTATCCACACGTCCGTGCGCTCGCTGATAAACGCCAGGGCGATGGCAAAAAACAGCGAGGCCACGGTGCTGACCACGGCGATCTTCACGGACGCCCAGATCGCCGCGAGCATGCCCGGGTTGTGGAACGCCACTTGCCAGGCAGCCAACGTCCACTCACCCGGCAGAAACGGCGCACTGCTGCGAAACGCGCCGACCACCAGCATGATCAAAGGCCACACAAACAAGACCGCGATCACTGCAAAAAACGGCACGAACCACACGCTTTTAATCAGCGCACGCGGACTGGCGCGGTTCCCGCTCAGGCGGGCCAGAGACATCAACAAACGCTGCCTGAGCCCCGGTTCAAGCGCTTCGCGAGGCAACGTTGCGCCTGGATTAATACGACTCATGCTCCTGCTCCCTGTTTAGAACTGGTAGTTCAAACCCACGTAATAAAAGGCACCAGAGGCACCCGCCGGGGCGATGAAGCCGTAGCGGTTGATCCCGTTGACCTGGTTGTACGATTTGTATTTCTCGGGGTAGGTATCGAACAGGTTGTTAGCGCCCGCGTTCAGGCCCAGCTCGCGGGTCAGTTGGTAACGCACATCAAGGTCCACGACCCATTGCGGGCTGAACGTCTGGTCGCGGCTTTCGAGGGTCGGGTGGTTGTAGGTGTACTCGCCAAAGCGCGTGGCTTGTACGTTTACGCCCCATTTGCCGAGGGTGTAGTCGCTGGACAAAATGAGCTTGTTTTCCGGCGTGCCGTTTTCCGGGTTGCGCAGCACGTCACGGGTAAACAGCGTGGTCCCGGTGCGGGTCAGGACCGAGCCCTGTTTTACGTTGCTGACCTTGGTGTCGATCACGCTCAGGCCCGCGCCCAGGTCCAGCCTGCCGTACTGTTGCAGGTCGAGCCGATGCTTGAGTTGGGCGTCAACGCCGGTAGTCCGGGTGTCGTAGCCGTTGGTGTAGAACGAAGCGCCAGAGAAGTTGCTCAGCCCAGCCTTGGCCAAAATATCGCGCACGGCCGTCGAGCTGTTGTCTGCCGGGTCTTGCAGGGTCTGGGTCGCGAGGATGTTGCCATCGATGTCGATACGATAAGCATCGACCGTCAACGATGTCCGCTCATCAGGGGTCCAGACAAAACCAAGCGAGAAGTTTTTGGCTTTTACCGGGTCCAGGTCTTTGGCGCCAAAGGCCGCCACTGCGCTGTCACCGGGGCGAAACAAGCGGGTACGACCGGGTGCTGCCGCGCCGCCGTCGAAGCTCCAGTTGCCCGTGTAGGTGGTGGTTTGCGTGGACAACTGCCCCAGGCTCGGCGCCCGGTAGCCGGTGCTGAACGTCGAGCGAATGGCAAACGCCGGAGTGAACGTATACCGCGCAGACAGCTTGCCGTTCACGGTGTCGCCAAAGTCTGAATAGTGCTCGGCCCGCAGTGCGGTGCCTATTTCTAGTTTGTCGGTCAGGTGGCCTTCAAGCCCGGCATACACGCCCGCCACATTGCGCGACAGGCTCCCCAAGTCATCAGGGTTGATACCGGCAATGTCCACTGCGCCAAACCGTGCCCGTTGCCCCGCGCCCTGTTGCCCGACGGGAATCAACCCGCCGCCGTAGTCCCAGGACTGTTCATCACCAATGTCGTTGATGGCAAAGTTTTCATGCCGATAAGCCGCGCCGCCCGACAGCGTCCAGGGTGAAGGTGCCCAGTTGAAATCCAGGTCATGGGTCCAGTCCAGCGCCAGGTTGGTGGTCTTGCTTTCACTGGCCCCGCGATAGAAAGAGGTGGCCGACGCCAGCCCATAGCTGGGGCTCAGGCTGTTCTCCAGATAGCCGCGGACCTCGTTCTTGCCATACGACAACGACAGGTCAAAGTTACCGAGGAACGCCTCGGCATACTTCACACCGACCACAGCGGAGGTGTCGTAGCGCTTCTCGGAGACACGCGGCTGAAAGCCGTCCGGGTAGATCGCCTTGATGTTGTCCCGCGAGGTGGAGTAGTTGGGGTTAACGTCGTTGAAGTTGTTCGAGTAGGCGTAATTGAGCGTGGAGTACAGCCGGGTTTCATCGTTCAAGCCCAGCTCCGCGTTGGCCAGCAGCGAACCCTGATCTCGACCGCCCTGCCCCCATCGACCTGTGCGCAAATCACCCGGCGGGCCTGCGTTGACGTACTGGTTGTCGACCCCGCTGCGGTCGACCGGGTTGTTACTCAGGCCATCGGCACTGAGGGTCAGAAACCCGTCGCCCGGCAAGCTGGTGCCCCACCATCCATTGGCATTGCGTGTCTCGCCGTCACCTTTTTTGTATTGCCCATAACGGGTTTGCAAGCCGCCCCCGCTGTCCTTCTCTTTGAGGACAACGTTAATCACCCCGGCAATCGCATCCGAGCCGTACTGCGCCGAGGCACCGTCGCTCAAGACTTCAACACGCTCGATACCGCTGATAGGAATGTTGTTCAGTTCTACCAGTTGGTCCGCGCCCCACGGGTCGACGCCCGACAAGCGCCCGGTAGGGTTGCGGCGCTTGCCGTTGACCAGAATCAGGGTGTACGCCGGGCTCAGCCCGCGCAGTGAGGCCGAGCGCACGGCGCTGGTGCCCTTGGAGGCGTTTTGACCTTGGGGAAAGTTGAACGAGGGCACCAGCAACGTGAGCGCCTGATTGAGCGTTACGGCCCCCGAATTTTGAATCTGTTCAGGGGTGATCAGCTCCACCGGCGCCAGGCTTTTGAGCGCCGTGACATCCTGGCGGCGAGTGCCGAGGGTCACCACCGTGGCCAGCGTCGGATCAGCGCCATGAGCCGCTTGCACCGGCGCGGTTTTAGTTGGCGCCACGGCAGACGTTTTAGCGCCCGCCTGCGTAATCACAATCGCTCCGCTGGCGGTGCGGCTGGCACGCAAACCAGTGTTGTGCAGGGCCCGATCAATCGCCTGGTCACGGCTCAGCTCACCCTGAATGGCGACGCTGTCCAGACCTTCCAGTGAGGCTTGGTCAAAGGAAATCGGCGTGCTGGTTTGCCGAGAAATCGCCAGCAGGGTATCTGCCAGCGGACCTGCTTCAAGGGTGAAGTGTTCGAGGCGCTGATCAACCTTCGCAGGGTCATCTGCCAACGCGGCAGACGGCAATGCACCGAGGCTCAACAGCAGCGCGCAGGCAAGAGGGGCAAGGGCAAAGTTACGAGTGGGTATCGGCATTTCGAATTCACTGTGCTCAAGGAGGATTACCTTCCATGAGCAACTGCTTCAGTGAATTTTCAGGGTCGCCCTAGATCGTTTACGCCTATCGATAGAACTCGCTCACGCACGCTCAATGCTGATCCAGTAAGGGCCGAAGCGATTGACCCGAATCGGCAACTGCTGCTCCAGCATTTCCAGGGTCTGGTCGCTGTTGTCCAACGGATACAGCCCGCTGACAGACAGGCTCGCCAAACTGTTATCCAGGCGCACGATGCCACGTCGATAGGTGCGAAGAGTATCCACGACCTCGCCCAAGGGTTGATTGCGCGCTTCAAGCCAGCCACTGAGCCAGGCCGTCTCGCCCTTGCGCATGGCTTGCTGTTCAACAACCACCCGGTCATTAAACAGCACGCTGCGCTGCGGCTCGATGGTAATGCTCGGGCCTTTACCGGGCGTCAATCGCAGGGATCCTTCCAATGTACTCAGACGGGTGGTATCAGCGTTCTGGCGCACCATCAGCCGCCCACCGGTGCTGCTGATGACACCTTGAGCGGTACGTAAGGTAAAGGGTGTATGGGAGTCTTTAGCGACATCCATGACCAGTTCGCCCTGATACAGCTGCAACCGGCGCTGGTTGTCGACAAACGCCGTCGCCACCCGGCTCCGAGCATTGAGCTGCACATGACTGCCGTCGGCCAATTGCCAGGTACGACGTTCAGCCGTGCCGGTTTCCAGCTCATCCACAGACGGCCATGACACGCCCGCCGTACGCCCCAACACGCTGATCGACAACGCCAGACCACCAAAGGCCAGCGCATTGCGCAAGAACGTGCGGCGCCCGGAAGGCGCATTGATCGCCTGCAGGATCGGCGCACTGGAGCGACCACGCCAAGGCGAACTCTGGGCGGCCCCCAAACCCTTTTGAATCCGGCTGAACGCGGCAGCATGCCGGGGGTCCGTCGCCAGCCAGACTTCAAAGGCGTGGCGCTCTGCGCTGGCGACCTCACCCGACTGCAAACGCACCATCCACAGGACGGCCTCTTCAGCCACACTGTCTTCAAGCACGGCACCTGCGCCACGACTCACGATTCAAATACCTGATAACAGCAGCGCAATGCCTGAGCCATGTAGGTGTGTACGGTGCCGAGCGAAATACCCAAGTGCTCACAGATACGGGTGTACGTCAGCCCTTCAATCTGATTGAGCAAGAACACCGCTTTGGCCTGGCTGGTGAGGCCATCAAGCAACTGGTCAATGGCCAGCAAACTCTCGATCAGCATCAACTGCTCTTCGGGCGCCGGTTGGAACTGTTCAGGGATGTTCTGCATGGTTTGCAGGTACGCCCGCTCCAGATCGCGGCGGCGCCAGCCTTCATACATCAAGCGTTGGGCAATGGTCGTCAACAGTGCCCGAGGCTCACGGAATGAGCCGGGGTCCGGGAGGGTCAAAATGCGCGCAAACGTTTCTGCCGCAATGTCTTCAGCACCATGCGGGCAGTCCATACGTGAGCGCACCCGGGCGCACAGCCAGTGGTAATTAAGCTTGAACAACTCGCCGATTCGTTCGCGATTTTGCGCACCTGAAACGCTCATTTCTATCACGCCAAAAAGCGGCTGCCCCGCTCCTTGGTAGGGTGTTCAGCCAGCGGTTTACTGTCGGCGTCCTTGAGTTTTGGTGCGCCCTGTCGCCTTGGGCAACAGTGCGTGGACTATGACTGAACGCTGTTTAGCGGAGAAAGAATAAAAAAATCGGCTGTGTTTAATTTTGGAATAAAAGCCCCCACCGACAGGTTTTCGCGAAGGCTATTCAGTTTTTCGAAACACCAGCATTGCGGCAAATACAGCCCCCACAGCAGCGATGCACAGCATCAGCGCCTGATCACTGATGTACGTCGCCACGGCCCCGGTGGCGATGGGGCCCAGTACGCCGCCCAAGGTGTAGAACAGCGCTATTGCGGTCATGGCGGTCGACACTTGATGCTTGGCCACGCGGTCGGCGGCTTCGATCACGGCCACGGTGTTCATGCCGCCAATCGCTCCGCCCCAGACAAACACCACCAGCGCCGCCAGCCACGGCAAAGGCTGGCTGAAGGGAATGGCCAAGGTGCCCAGCAAGAGCAGCAGGCCGCAGATCAATTGCGCGGTTTTGTAGGAACTGCGGTCGGCCATCCAGCCGATGGGCAGTTGCAGCAAGGTGCCGCCCAGCCCGAAGACGGAGATCAGCAGCGTCGCGGCCGTCAGCGGGTAGCCCGCTGCCAGGCTGTAGGGCGCGAGAAACGACACCGTGGAGGTTTCGGCAAACCCTGCAATCAAGGCGGCGCCCAAGGCGATGGGGATGAGGCCGTAGAATTTGCCATGGGCTTTTTCTTGCGGTGTTTGCGGCTGCGAATCGTGGCTTTTGAGGGTCAGCGCCAGCGCGCCCGATAGCAGCACGATCGCCGCGCAGGCGTAGTACGGCAGCGCGCCGTCAACACCGAACACCACCAGCAGCAACGGGCCAATCGCAATGCCCAGGCCCATCAGGGTTTCATGCACACCAATGGCTCGCCCGCGGCCGTCGCGCGACGACACGGCAACGATCCAGGTGTCACAGGCGATCCAGCGCAAGATCAATCCCACGCCCAGCACAAAGTTCAGCCCGAAGATCAGCACCAGATCCTCAGTCAATGTCATGCCCAGCAACGCCAGGCTGGTGAGCAGCGCGCTCAGCACGTTGGCCTTGACCAGGCCGAGTGAACCCAAAACGCGCGGGACGACTTTGTAAAGCAGCAAAATCGCGATCCACGAAGCGCTGACCACCACGCCGATTTTCGCCGCGCTGACGCCTCGCTGCTCCAGTGACATGGACAGCAGCGGCGTGATGGTGCCGATCTGCACAATCTGCGACAGCACCGACAGCGCATTGATCTTGGCCAGCACGAACCAGCGGGGTGGATCGGTGTATTCCGCACTCGGCGATTGCATGCGCACAACCCTTCCCTGGATGACCGCTCGGCGATGGCGGCACGCGCAATCATGCGCTTTTTTTGACTCATTGAAAGGGGCATCCCTGGCGCTTAATCGCTGAACACTTGCTATGGGCACTTCTCGTTGGCGAAGTTCTAGACGCATCGAACAAAAAATCACATATATCTTTATCGAATATTTAAATACTAATTAAGACTTTTTTAGTCTATTGAAATATCGTGCATCATCCTTTGACGCTCGCTCCTGCAGAGGGTGTAACACGAACATTTTTTAAACGGAGTCAGTCAATGGGTAAAGTCCACACCGCGAGCGCTGTGCCGGACGCGTTATGGCGCCCGGCACCGGTCGGCGACTTGCTCGATCTGGGCCGCGCCTATCGCGAACCGCTGGCGCTGGGGC
>NZ_WIWK01000046.1:0-42349 GCF_009600165.1 Pseudomonas sp. FSL R10-0399 | reverse complement strand
GTCACCGCGCAGCCAGCTACGGCGGCGCAGCCGGGTTTGCCGGCGTGCTGGCCGTCGGCTTCTACGCCCTGTTCATCCCCCACGGAGTGATTGAAGGCGAGCCGTCTCTGGCCGTCCAGCCGCAAGCAAAAGGCACCGATAAAGCCACCGACTGGAGCCATTACGGCAGCAACCCAGCCGGCACGCGCTTCTCGGCGCAGACGCAAATCAACAAAGACAACGTCGACAAACTGCAAGTGGCCTGGACCTACCGCACCGGCGAAATCGCCGAGGGCGCGTCGGAGTATCAGAACACCCCGATCCAGGTCGGTGACACCCTGTACACCTGCACCCCGACCAGCAAAGTGATTGCCCTGGACGCCGACACCGGCGAGCAACGCTGGACCTTCGATCCAAAAGCGCAAAACACCAAAACCTGGAACCGCTGCCGTGGCGTGAGCTACTACGAGCCGGCCAAGGTCGAACACCCTTTGGTGTTCGCTGATCTGAAACCCGCCAAACCGGCCCAGGGCAACAGCTGCGCCAAGCGCATCGTGCAAGTGACCATGGATGCGCGCCTGATCTCCATCGACGCAGAAACCGGCAAGCCCTGCGAAGATTTCGGCGACCACGGTTCAGTCGACCTGACCACGGGCCTGGGCCGGGTCATGGAAAACGTGCCCTACTACGCCTACACCTCGGCACCGACCATTTCGCGCAACTTGATCATCCTTGGCGGCTGGGTCTTTGATGGCCGCTCGCTGGACGAACCCTCTGGCGTAATCCGCGCGTTCAGCGCCGACACCGGCGAGCTGGTCTGGGCCTGGGACCTGGGCAACCCGGACATCACCAAGTTGCCACCTGAAGGTGAAACCTACACCCGCAGTACGCCGAACATGTGGTCCACACCTGCGTTCGACGACGAACTGGGCCTGGTGTACCTGCCACTGGGCAACCAGCAGCCGGACTTCTGGGGCGGTACCCGCCCGGAGCTGACCGAGAAGTACTCCTCCGCCGTGGTTGCCCTGGACATGGCGACAGGCCGCGAGCGCTGGACCTTCCAGACCGTGCATCACGACCTGTGGGACTACGATATTGCTGCGCAACCGTCGCTGTATGACGTGCCGGACGGCAAAGGCGGCACCATTCCGGCGCTGATCCAGCTGACCAAGCGCGGGCAGATCTTCATGCTCGACCGTCGTACCGGCCAGCCGATTGCCGACGTGGTCGAGAAGCCAGTGCCTCAGGACGTCGCTGCCGGTGACTGGGTGGCCAAAACCCAACCGTACTCGGTGGGCATGCCGACGTTCGGTGCCGATCCGCTGACAGAAAAAGACATGTGGGGCGCCACGTTCTTTGATCAGCTGATGTGCCGCATCAATTTCAAAAAGCTCAACTACAACGGTGAGTTCACCGCCCCAAGCACCCAGGACACCCTGATTTATCCGGGCTACTACGGTGGCTTCAACTGGGGTGGCGGCGCGATCGACGAAAAAACCGGCTACCTGTTCGTCAACGACATCCGCATCCCGCAGGTGGTCAAGCTGGTGCCGCGTGAAAACGTCGACCTGTCGCACCTCAAATCCGGCCACGGCGTCGGCAGCACCTACCCGATGGAAGGGACGCCGTTCGTGATCGACCACAAAGGCTTCAACTCGCCGCTGGGCATTCCGTGCCAGAGCCCGCCTTGGGGCGTGTTTGCTGCCGTGGACCTGAACACCCGCAAGAAAGTCTGGGAGCGCCCTGCCGGTACGGTTGAAGACGCCGTGATCAACGGTGTACGTGCCAACCTGCCGATCCCGCTGGGCATGCCGACCCTGGGCGGCGGTGCGACCACTGCTTCCGGCCTGGTGTTCTACGCGGGCACGCAAGACTACTACCTGCGGGCCATGGACATGGCCACCGGCAAAGAAGTCTGGAAAGGCCGCCTGCCGGTCGGCGGGCAAGCCACGCCCATGACCTACCTGTCGCCTAAAACCGGGCGCCAGTATGTGGTCATCGTCGCTGGCGGCGCACGTCAGTCTCCAGATCGCGGGGATTACGTGATAGCGTACGCGCTCCCTGAAAAAGAGTAGTTCCCATGCCACAGTTGCACCGCTCCAGCCCTTTAACCGCAACCCGGAGCGAGGAGAAGCGGCGCAACTTGCTGATCACAGCCAGTGAACTGTTTTTACAGCAGGGCTACGATGGCCTCAGCATGGACGCCATCGTAGCCGCAGCAGGCGGCTCCAAAGCCACGATTTACCGGTACTTCGGCAGCAAGGCCGACTTGCTGGTGGCAGTGGTCGAATACCTCTGCGAAGACTTCATCATCAACCTCAAGCAACTTGATACTTCGGGTGTCGAACTGACCCGCGGCCTTGAGCTGATTCTTGAAGAACTCGTGGCGGTGGTCACCAGCCCGCGCCATGTCGACTTCTACCGGCTGGTGGTCAACGGCTCGGCGCACGTGCCGCAAGTGGGGCAAACCTGGTACGAACGCGGCCCCAAAGTCTGGCACCAACTGATCTTCAACCTGCTCGAAGAACAACGCCATCGCGGCCTCATCGCGGCCAACAGTTCGTTCTCTGAGTTGCCGCCCATACTGTTCGATGCGCTGTTTTCACACCTCACCACGCGCACCGTGATGCTGGGACAAACCTGCACCGCCAAAGCTTTCGCACCGATGATCAATGAACTGATCGCCCTGGTGGTCCGGCGCCTCAAAGCACCCTGACACGCGACAACTGCGGGCCGATATGGCTATGCTCATGCCCATGAGCTCATCCACTGTGGTCCGCCAACCCTGCCCTCCCGGCGCTTGTAATTGCGAGCGCGACCACCTGTTGGCGCAACCAGCCCCCGACCTGCGCATTCTGGGCCTCACCCGCCAGGCCGAAAAAGTCATGCTTGAGCACCTGGAGAACATCCAGAGCCTGGACGATCTGCAGCGCATGCAACGACGCATGTATGAACAATTAGGCATAAGGGTGCAGGTTGAACCCGGCTTCAATGAGGTACGGACCATGCGCGGGATCGAAATCCGTGTCGCCGACCAGCCAGGTTTGTGTCGCAAAACGCGCCAGTCGATCCCGGCGGCCATTCGTCGAGCGTTGGAAAAACGCCCGGAGATTGCCTACAAGCTGCTCGACAGTCACGACTTGCTGCGCGACACCTGAACCTCCTGGTAAAAGTAAACTTTGCGACATATCCGGCAATTATCAAGCCAAGGCGCTGGTTTTCCTTGCTTATGCCTACTCAATCACTTATAAGCGCGTTTTTGAATAACGATAGAGCCACACCATGAGCACCGGATTCACCGAGGACGAAATGCGTATAGCGCTCGGCCTTGATCTGCCCGTAGCGACAAAGCCAGTTACGCCACCCGCGCCACCTGCAACTCCCGCCACACCCAAACCCGCTGCAACCCTCACCCCCAAGCCCGCACCGCGTGCACCGGTCAAGCGTCGAGGGCCGATGTTGCGGGTTACCCTGCACGTCAGCAAAGTCTATGACGGCGAAGAAACCGTGTTCATTCACGACTCCAAACTGCTGAGCCAGTTTGACGCCGAACAAGAAGCTAAAAAAGCCCTGGCCAAAGCCGGCTTTAAATACTTTGTGGTTGATTCGATTGTTCGGGTTGACTGACGCTGACACGCCTGACGTAACGTTGACCCAGGACTACATGCCAAGGAACCTGCCATGCACAGCCAGCCTCTGAATGCCGCCGACTTCGACGTACTCGAAGACACCCTGCTCAAATACGGCGACGATCACTCCGTCCTCAACACCAGCGAGCTGGATGGCTTCTTTACAGCACTGGTTTCAAGCCCCACGCAGGTAGACATCGCCGACTGGTTCCCCGCAATCTGGGGCGGCCAAAACCCGGCTTGGGAAGACCCCGAAGAAGCCAAACACTTCATCGAGCTGAGCGTACGCCACTTCAACACCCTGGCCCGCCAACTGGCAGAAGACAGCAAAGCCTTTGCGCCGCGCTTTGAAGAATCCGAACACCAGGGCCAAACCGTGACCCTGGCTGAAGAATGGTGCTTCGGCTACAGCCGCGGCGTGGCCCTGGCGCAATGGCCCGACATGCCCCAGATCCAGGCCGGCCTGTTGGAAACGATTTTTGAACTGGCTGAGCAAGAAACCTTTGAACTGCCAGAAGACTTCGACGTACCCGCCTACCAGCAAAAAGTGGCCCTCGTAGCCCCGGCCGCCCGCGCCTTGCATGACTACTGGCTAAGCCAGCGCTAAACCACCCCCTTTGTAGGAGCGAGCTTGCCTCGCGATCTTTTGATCTTTTATAAAGATCGCGAGGCAAGCTCGCTCCTGCAACAGCAGTTTACTCGCCTCGCAGGCCACGCTTATGACCACCCTCACCCACTTCGACACACCGATCAGCGAGCCGATCAACGCGCAGATCATGCAACTGGTCGTTGACCATCTCAGCGACATCAGCGCCATGGAAATCGCGCCGAGCAACCTGCTCTACAGCATCTATCAGTACGCCATCGGCTTTGAAGTGCACCTGTACCTGCAAGCCCTCGACGGTTCAAAAGGCATTGCGGTAGAACTGATTGTCGCCACCGATGAGCAAGACCCGGAGAAGGTCACCGGTTTCGTCCTGTACTTGCCGTACAAAGACGACCCGCAGGCCTGCGGTGTGGCCTATATGGCCGAACTGGCCAGCCATCGCCACCTGGGCGTGATGCAGGCCATGCTGGAGGAAGTCACCCGCCGCTACCCGCACACCGAACTGAGTTGCAGCGTGAGCAAAGTCGCCGCCCTGCAAGGCATGGGTTTCAAGGTCATCGGCACCCGCGGCCCGCAAGTACTGATGAACACCCGCGATTACAGCTCGGACGGGCTCATGGGCGTGCTGGACGTGGCAGCGGTGTATCAGTCTACCGAGGTGCGGCAGATCCACACCTACCTGCTCAATCGCAACGGCAAAAAAGCCATGATGGACGCCGAAAAAAAACGCGACCGCCAGATCGACCAGCTCACCGCCAAAGCCAAGGCTTTCGTGGCCAGCCTGAAATAACGCATGATGGGCGCATTCCGATCCGAGGCAACGTTATGCGCCGTCACTTCACCCTCACCCGCCTTGCCGGGTTCAGCCTGGGCCTGATCTTCAGCGCCAGCGCATTGGCCAGCGAAGAATCGCAACTGGTTGACTCCATCAACCTGTATCGCAGCCAGGCGCAACCGTGCGGCGCCCAAGCGTCGCAAGAACTGCCCCCGCTGACCTCTGATATTCGTCTGGTACTGCCCGCCAACGGTTTTGGCGATTTGCAGGAATCGCTCGCGCAAGCCGCCTACCCGATGGTCAACGTGCAAGCCATCAACCTCTCGGGCCCGCGTAACTCCGAAGCGGCGATGAAAGCCGTGCGCGAAAGTTTCTGCAAAGTGGTGCTCGACCCGCAGTTTGTCGACATTGGCGTCAGCCACACCGGGCAGGATTGGCGCATCGTGCTGGCGCGCTCCCTGTTGACTGCACGCCTGGGCGATGCTCAGGCAGAGGGCCAAAAGGTCCTTGAGCTGATCAACAGCGCCCGCACCCAACCGCGCCAATGCGGCACCCAGGCTTTCGCGCCCACCGGCCCTTTGGCCTGGAACGCCACCCTGGAAACCGCCGCCCAGACGCACACCCGCGACATGGCCAACAACAATTACTTTGACCACAAAGACCGCACCGGCGGCACGCCGGGTGATCGCGCAGAACTGGCAGGCTACATTGCCCAGCAAATCGGCGAGAACATCGCTGCCGGTCTGGACACGCCACGTAAAGTCGTCGATGGCTGGCTGGCAAGCCCGGGGCACTGCGCCAATATCATGAACCCGCAATTTCGCGAGTTGGGCGCCGCCTATGCGACCGATCCTAAAAGTGATGCAGGCATCTACTGGACCGCGTTGTTCGGCACGCAGTAACGCTTAGGCAGGAAGGAGTGTTGCGGGGAAGGTTGCGAAGCTAAAAAAGAGCCCCGCCTAACTGTCGTTGGGCGGGGCTGCTTTTTTACAGCGCCATGTCGGCCGCTGGGTTACTTGGAGCAGGCTTGGCCGGCTCAGCAGGTGCTGCTGGTGTACCGTTGGCTGCCGGGATGGCCGGCGGCGGAGTCAGTTGCAGCACATCGGCGGTGTACGCCCATTCCTGTGCAACGCGCTCTGGCGAACCGTTCAGCTTGGTGCCGTAGCTAGGCACGATCTGGTGCAGCTTGGCTTGCCACTCAGGGGTTGCAACCTTGTCCTTGAACACAGTTTCAAGCACGTTGAGCATGATCGGCGCAGCGGTCGAAGCACCTGGCGAAGCGCCCAGCAGACCGGCAATGCTGCCGTCTTTGGCAGCAACGATCTCGGTGCCCAGTTTCAGCACGCCGCCCTTCTCTTCGTCACGTTTGATGATCTGCACACGCTGACCGGCTTGCCACAGACGCCAGTCTTCTTGCTTGGCGTTCGGGTAGTACTCTTTCAGCGCGTTGAAGCGGTCTTCATCCGACAGCATCAGCTGGCCGGCCAGGTACTCAACCAGCGGGTATTGTTCGATACCAACTTTGGTCATTGGCCAGATGTTGTGCGCCGTGGTGCTGGTCAGCAGGTCGAAGTACGAGCCTTCTTTCAGGAACTTGGTCGAGAAGGTCGCGAACGGGCCAAACAGGATCACGCGCTTGCCATCCAGCACGCGGGTGTCCAGGTGCGGAACCGACATCGGCGGAGCGCCAACCGAAGCCTTACCGTAAGCCTTGGCCAGGTGCTGCTCGGCAACCGTCGGGTTATCGGTTACCAGGAACGAACCGCCTACCGGGAAGCCAGCGTATTCCTTGGCTTCAGGGATACCGGACTTCTGCAGCAAGTGCAGAGCACCGCCGCCCGCGCCGATGAAGACAAACTTGGCGTCAGTTTCGCTAGTGGTGCCGTCCTTGAGGTTTTTGTACACCACACGCCACGAACCATCTTCGTTGCGCTTGATGTCTTTAACTTCGCTGGACAGGTTCAGCGTGAAACCAGGCTTGGTTTGCAGGTAAGACACGAACTGGCGCGTGATTTCGCCGAAGTTCACGTCAGTACCGATTGGCGTCCACGTGGCCGCGACTTTCTGGTTCGGGTCACGCCCTTCCATCATCAGCGGTACCCACTTCTTGATCTGGTCCGCGTCTTCGGAGTACTGCATACCCGCGAACAGAGGGCTGGCCTGCAGCGCCTCGTAGCGTTTTTTCAAGAACTTGATGTTGTCATCGCCCCACACAAAGCTCATGTGCGGAGTGGAGTTGATGAACGAACGAGGGTTTTTCAGAACACCGTTCTTGACCTGCCAGGCCCAGAACTGACGCGAGATCTGGAAGGCTTCATTGATTTCAATGGCCTTTGGGATCTCAACGTTGCCGTTCTTGTCTTCAGGGGTGTAGTTCAGTTCAGCCAAAGCCGAGTGACCGGTACCCGCGTTGTTCCAGCCGTTGGAGCTTTCTTGAGCGACGCCATCGAGACGTTCAATCATCTCCATGGACAGGCCGGGTTCCAGCTCGTTGAGCCAGACACCCAAGGTAGCGCTCATGATGCCGCCGCCAATCAGCAGGACATCAACGTGCTTTGGCTCGGCAGCGTGCACGGACGTGATGCCCATGGTCAGCGCCAGGCCCAAAAGCCCTTTGTTCATCTTCTTTAACATGTTGTCGTACCTAAGATAAAACGCCATCTACCCGGCACGGCGCGCTGAACAGAACTGGACAGGGTTACAGGACAGGCTTGCCTGCAACCGAGCCCCTCATCAGGCCTTGGATCGGGTAGATATATAAGGCCTATGCACACTATAGACCTCACTTTTATGTACCTTGGGCGCTGATCTTTTATTGCTTTTGGCTTCAGCTACTTGGGTGACATTTCGGGTAAGTGCCGGGCGCGGCCGATAACAGGTCTGCCCTGTCCAGCTCCTTCACTCCCGACACCTTCATGCGACTCCATTGGTACTGACACCTCTTGCAACTCTTTCCAGAGAGCCTGCCCGGCTGCGAAAAACCGGCGGTGTCAGCCTTCAAACCGCGACATTCTACCTCAGGTGGCACTTTTGACGTAAACGCATCTTTTTAGCGATGTGAAGTAGATCAATGGCTAAGGGACAGTTCACGTACAATTGCGCTTTTGCCACCGCTGCCCACAGGATTCACCCATGTCTTTGAACAAACGTAACCAGGCTCAGATCGAACGTCGCCTGGTTAAACACCTGACCGCAGCCTGTGAAAGCGCCAAAGGGCAGATTCCGGGCTTTGTCTGGCTCACCCATTCAGTCGACTTCGAAGCCTTCCCGGCCAGCCTGAAGGTGGTCTGGGTATTCGACAACCAGGTCAACAAAGACTTCGCCCTGGCCGATGGCGAGGCGCGCTTCATGGTCGAACTCACCACCCGCGCCCTGCTAGACGCCAATATCAACGTGCGCCAGGTGGCCAACCACGTTTTTTATGACTCCGAAGACGAATGCCAGCGCGCCTGTGGCGGCGACTGGGTCAAACGTCTAGCCCAGAAAACCACCCGAAAATAGAGAGACTACACAGTGAGAATTGCACTTTTACTGCTGTTAAGCGCCCTGTCGATGCAAAGCTTCGCCGCCACGGTGGGTGAACACCTTACCCCCTGGACGTTGCAAGACCAGCACGACCAGCCTTACACCCTGGATGCCAACACCCACGTGCTGTTGGTGGCCCGCAACATGGACGGTTCCAAGCTGGTAAAAGCGGCGCTGGAAAACCAGCCAAAAGGCTACCTTGAGGCTCGCCATGTCGCCTTTTTGGCTGACGTGCATGCCATGCCGTCATTGATCGGCAAGTTTATTGCCATCCCGAAAATGCGCGACTACAGCTACCGCGTCGTGCTGGATCGTGACGGCAACATTGCCGCCCAATACCCCGGCGCAGACGACCAGGTGCTGTGGTTGCAACTGGACAACGGCACCCTGGTGTCGCAGCAAACCTTCGCCAGCGCAGACGCCCTGCGCGCCGCCCTGGAAAAACTCCCCACCGAGTAATCCCCACAGCACTTGTGTAGGAGCGAGCTTGCCTCGCGATCTTTTAAACGATCAAAAGATCGCGAGGCAAGCTCGCTCCTACAATGGGATTGCGCCCCCATTCATGCATAAACCTCATGCAAAGGCTGCACGTTATACGTTTGCCTTGTGGCGCCAAGACCCTGAAAATCCTGCCAAATCAATTTCACCGCGCGAGCGCGTTAGCCAGCTCCATGCGCCGAGTGAATGTAGAACTGAATTTGCCTGCAGGAAAAACCACCGATGATCGCCCGCCTCGCCCCCCTCCACCGTCTTGATGACGCTTACCAACGTTTTCTAAGCGCACTGACAACGGAAGGCTTCAAGGGTGAAATCGCCAGTGATTTCGGCCTCAGAACCGTGCTGGCCACCGACAACTCCATTTATCAACGCTTGCCGCAGGCTGCGGTGTTCCCCAAAGATTACGCCGATGTCGAATGCCTGAGCGCACTCGCTGCGCGGCCGGAGTACCGCTCCATCGTGCTGACCGCGCGTGGCGGCGGCACGGGCACCAACGGCCAGTCGCTGACCGACGGGCTGGTGGTCGATCTGTCCCGCCACCTCAATAACATCCTCGAAATCAACGTCGAAGAGCGCTGGGTGCGCGTGCAAAGCGGTGTGGTCAAAGACCAGCTCAACGCAGCACTAAAAGCCCACGGCCTGTTCTTTGCCCCCGAGCTGTCCACCTCGAACCGGGCCACCATCGGCGGCATGATCAACACCGACGCCAGCGGCCAGGGCAGTTGCACCTACGGTAAAACCCGCGACCACGTGCTCGAACTGTCGACCGTGCTGCTGGGCGGCAAACGCCTCGACAGCCAGGCGCTGGCAAACGAACTGGCGCACCGCCAGGCCGAGCGCAACGACGTGATCGGCGAGGTCTATCGCTGCGCCCAAGACATTGCCGATAACCAGCAACAACTGATCAAAGAAATCTTCCCGCCGCTCAACCGCTGCCTCACCGGCTATGACCTCGCCCACCTGCGCGAAGCCGATGGGCGTTTCAACCTCAACAGCCTGCTGTGCGGCTCTGAGGGCTCGCTGGGTTTTATCATTGAAGCCAAGCTCAACGTGCTGCCCATTCCGCAGCATTCAATTTTGGTCAACGTGCGCTACGCCAGCTTCATGGACGCGCTGCGCGATGCCAAGGCGCTGATGGCCCTCAAGCCGCTGTCGATCGAAACGGTGGACTCAAAAGTCCTGATGCTGGCGATGAAAGACATCGTCTGGCATGGCGTCGCCGAATACTTCCCCCAGGACCCGGCCACACCCACCCTGGGCATCAACCTGATCGAGTTCAGCGACGACGATAACGAGCGCCTGGAGCAGCGCGTTCATGACTTTATCGAACACTTGAACACCGACAACGGCGTGCGCCGCCTGGGCCATACACTGGCGGTGGGCAGTGAAGCGGTGAAACGCGTCTACACCATGCGCAAACGCTCTGTGGGCTTACTCGGCAACGTGCAGGGCGAGGCCCGGCCGCAGCCCTTTGTAGAAGACACCGCCGTGCCGCCGGAAAACCTCGCGGACTACATCGCTGAGTTCCGCGCCCTGCTGGACAGTTACGCACTGGAGTACGGCATGTTCGGCCACGTCGATGCCGGGGTGTTGCACGTGCGCCCGATCCTCGACATGAAAGACCCGCGCCAGGCGGCGCTTATCCGCCCGATTTCCGATGGCGTGGCGGCCCTGACGCACAAATACGGCGGCTTGCTGTGGGGCGAGCACGGCAAAGGCCTGCGCTCTGAATACGGGCCTAAATACTTTGGCGCGCTGTACCCGGCGTTGCAGGCGATCAAAGCCGCGTTCGACCCGTTCAACCAGCTCAACCCCGGCAAAATCGCTACCCCGGCGCAGGTCAGCACGGCCCGCTTGACCCGCGTCGACGAAGTGCCGCTGCGCGGTGATCTGGACCGGCAAATCGACGAGCGCGTGTGGCAAAGCTACCAAAGCGCCGTGCACTGCAACGGCAACGGCGCCTGCTACAACTTCGACCCGGATGACGCGATGTGCCCGTCCTGGAAAGCCACCCGTGATCGCATCCATTCGCCTAAAGGCCGCGCTTCGCTGATGCGTGAATGGCTGCGCCAGCAAGGGGCGCAAGGCGTGGACCTGCTGGGCAATTACTCCACCGGCGTGCTGCGCAGAACCCGCAACTCACTGGCCAGGTTGCTGGGCGAGAAAGACTTCTCGCACGAAGTGTATGACGCCATGGCCGGCTGTCTGGCGTGCAAATCCTGCGCAGGGCAATGCCCGGTCAAGGTCAACGTGCCGGATTTTCGCGCGCGTTTTCTGGAGCTCTACCACAGCCGTTACCTGCGCCCGCTCAAAGACTACGCCGTGGGCTCGCTTGAATTCAGCATCCCGCACATTGCGCGCTTCCCGAGGCTGTACAACGCCTTGATGAGCGCTGCGCCGGTTAAATACCTGCTGGAACGCGTGGTCGGCATGGTCGACAGCCCGCTGCTGAGCCTGATGGATTTCCATGCCGTGTGCGCGCAATGGAACGTGCAAATCGCCACGCCGAAAACCCTTGCACGGTTGAGTGACGAGCAGCGCAAACGCAGCGTGATCCTGGTACAGGACGCCTTCACCCGCTATTTCGAGACGCCATTGGCGGCGCAATGGATCGAGTTGATTGCCCGGCTGGGCTATCAGGTTTACCTCGCGCCCTTCTCGCCCAACGGCAAACCGTTGCAAGTGCAGGGCTTTCTCGGGGCCTTTAAAAAGACCGCGGCCAACACCGCCAAAGGCTTGCTGGCACTGGAGCAAAGCGGCATACCGCTGGTGGGCCTCGACCCGGCCATGACCCTGGTGTACCGCCAGGAATACGCCAAAACTCTCGAACAAGGCAGCGCACCGCAAGTAGCGCTGCCGCAAGAGTGGCTGGTGACGGCATTGCCCGATACGCTCAAGCACGGCGCACCGCAGGTGTACCAGTTCTTGGCGCACTGTACCGAGCGCACCAACGAGCCGGGCAGCGTTGATCTGTGGAAGAAGGTTTTTGAAGGCTTTGGCCTTACGTTGCAGGTGCTGCCCAGCGGCTGCTGCGGCATGTCCGGGACTTACGGCCATGAAGCCCGCAACGCCAAGACCTCTGCGGTTATTTATTCGCAGTCTTGGCAGCCGTTGGTCGAACGGCACATGCCGAGCGGCAACCTGATTGCCGACGGCTACTCCTGCCGCAGCCAGGTCAAGCGCCATGAAGGCAAAGCGTTGCAGCATCCATTGCAGGCACTGCTGGGCCACCTGCGCCAGTGAGGTGAGTTGTTTGGGTGGGTGATTGATGGCAGGCTGCTCGCATTCGTTGCGATGAGAATAAAAATGGATAATTTTTCCCAGATGCAAGCCTTTCTGTGGGCGCACGAACACGGCAATTTCTCGGTGGCCGCCAGGGCGAACGGAATCACCCCGTCCACCGTCAGCAAGCTGATCAGCCGCCTCGAAAACCGACTGCAAGTGCGTCTGTTCCAGCGCGGCAACCGCAGCCTCACGCTCACCGAAGAAGGCTCGGCCTACCTGATGAGCGCACGCAAAGTCATGAACGCCATGGCCGAAGCCGACTCGTTGGCCGAGGCCTTCCCAACCCAGGTCAGCGGCGCGCTGCGCATCCACACCATGACTACCTTCGCCAAACACCAGATCGTGCCCTGGCTGCCGGAGTTCATGGCGACCTACCCCGGCCTCACGGTTGATTTGCAGGTCGGCCCACAGTATGTCGACCACTTTGACCAGGGCCTCGACATCGCCATTCACAGTGGCGTGTTGCCGGACTCATCTCGCGTTGCGCGCAAAATCGGTGAAAGCGCGTGGATCATCTGCGCCTCCCCGGAGTACCTCGCCCGTAAAGGCACGCCCAATCACCCGGAAGACCTGCTCAACCACGACTGCTTCAACTTTGCCTTTAACAGTGCCTGGAACAACTGGCAGTTCAGGGTCGACGGCGAGACGGTCACGGTAGCCATCAAGCCCAAGGCGGTCTTTGCCCAAGGGGATTTACAGCGCGACATCGCCTTGAACGGCGGCGGAATCGTCAAGCTTGCGCAGTTCCATATCGGCGCGGACCTCAAGGCAGGCAGGCTGGTGCCCTTGCTGCAGACCTACGACATCCCGTCCAAAGAGCCCATTTACCTGATCTACACCCATCGCAAAAACCTGAGCCCGCGCATACGCGTGTTCAGGGATTTTCTGGAACAGAAACTTAAGGCATCGCCTTGGGACTAAACCACTCACCGCCCCTGTAGGAGCGAGCTTGCCTCGCGATCTTTTAAAAAGATCAAAAGATCGCGAGCAAGCTCGCTCCTACAGTTTTTGCTCGGCGCTGCTGTGCATCAAAAGGTCGGCGGCGATACCGCGCTGACAACAATGCACACTTCATCAAACGGGTTGCGCATGCGGTGCGGCAAACGGCTGTCAAAGTAGTAGGCATCCCCCGGCGACAACACGCGGATCTCATCACCCACGGTCATTTCCAAACGCCCTTCAATGACGATGCCGCCCTCTTCGGCGTCGTGGGAATACAGCTCTTCGCCTTCTTCACCGGTGTCTGCACCCGGTTCGTAACGTTCATGGAGGATCATCATCGAACTATTTTCGAGATTCGCTCCCACTTGCCTGTATGATAGCTTCTTGCCATCAGCGAGTTCGACCAGCTCATTGGCTTTGTAAAACACGGCGCGGTCAACCACCGCCGAGTCGGAAAAAAACACGCTGAGGGTGACGTTCAAGGGCCGCAGCAAACGCTTGAGGATGCTCACAGACGGGCTGGATTTATCCCGCTCGATAATCGAAAGCGTGGCATGCGGCACACCGGCCAGCTCTGCCAGCCCCCTGATCGAGAGACCTCGACTTTGTCGTAATGCCTTGAGCCTTGCGCCTACGGTGGCGGTCTCCAAAACCTCTGGCGGGCTTTCAGGGAGCTCTTCCCGGATATGCGGGCTTCGGCCTGTCGCCGATGTTTCTGTCACGGTGAATTCCTTAGCTAAACGGCACCCGAGCGGGCCAAAGTTTAATGTGGACCTTGAACTGCCGAATTTTCTTACACGGTAAAGGCAACTTAAACGCACCAGGTCGGGTAATCCCGTATCCTGTTGCACACTCCAGGCGCAGCAAAGTAGCACGGTTTCAAACAGGCTCACCCCTGAAGAAAACGTTTATTACTCTAGCTAAAAAAAACACCGACAGTTGGGTTTGTCAGTCTTTTTTAAATTTTAGACGTGAGAAAACAATCGCTTACCGTTTATCGGGCGATTCAGGGTTTAAACCGTCAGCGAAAATAAAGCTTGCCTGGAGACACCTCCAGTGGTAAAAATTTTTACCACTGAATCACAACATCTGCGTAGAGGCTAATAATGCATAAATCACGCCACGCTGTTGCAGCATATGGACTTGCCCTCATTGGCTTAGCAGCTTCCCAAGTTGCCACTGCCCGTGATCTAACGATTGTCTCCTGGGGAGGCAACTTTCAGGACGCACAGCGCGAGCTGTTTTTTGCACCTTTCGCCAAACAAACCGGCAAAAAAGTACTCGACCAAAGCTGGGATGGCGGAGTGGGCGTGCTCGACGCCAAAGTCAAAGCCGGCAAGCCTAACTGGGACGTGGTTGAAGTAGAAGGCGAAGACCTTGTGCTGGGCTGCGATTCCGGGCTCTATGAAAAAATTGACTGGGCCAAAATCGGCAACAAAGCTGATTTTATTCCGGAAGCCGTGAGCGACTGCGGTGTTGGTAACATCGTCTGGAACACCGGCCTGTCGTGGGACGGTGACAAGCTCAAGACCGAACCGACCTCGTGGGCAGACTTCTTTGACCTGGAAAAAATCCCGGGTAAACGCGGCCTGCGCAAAGGCCCTAAATACGCACTTGAGTTCGCGCTGATTGCTGACGGGGTCAAACCTGCCGACGTGTACAAAGTGTTGCGCACCCCGGAAGGCGTCGATCGTGCCTTCAACAAACTGGGCACCATCAAGTCGGACATCGTGTGGTGGGAAGCCGCAGCACAACCGCTGCAAATGCTGTCTGCCGGTGACATCGTGATGAGCTCGTCGTACAACGGCCGCATCACCGGTTTTAACACCAACGAAGGCAAAAACTTCAAGTTCCTGTGGAATGGCAGCGTATCGGCCATCGACTCCTGGGCCGTGCTCAAAGGCAGCGAGAACAAAGACCAAGCCATGGACTTCATCGCCTTCGCGAGCAAGCCCGAAGCACAGGCCAAGCTGCCCAAGTACATTGCCTACGGCCTGACCAACAAGAACGCCAACGAATTTGTTCCGGCAGACTTGAAGCACACCCTGCCAACCACCCCGGAAAACCTTGCGCAGTCGATCCCTATCGATGTCGAGTTCTGGGTTGAGAACATCGAACCGCTGACCGAGCGCTTCAACGCCTGGGTCGCCCAGAAGTAAACTCCCGCCTCTTGGTCACCCTGCCACCGGTTCCCCGGTGGCAGGTCCACGACGTTATCTGCACGCCGGTGCCTCTCATCATGATGAGCGAGCATGCCCTGGCGAAGATGCTGTGCGCCTGCTCTCAAGTGAGGATGGTTACGTGAAACACTTGGTCAGTTTTAAAAATATTCAGAAGACTTACGACGGCATACGCCCAGTAGTCAAGGATTTGAACCTCGATATTAAAGAAGGCGAATTTGTCACCCTGCTGGGCCCGTCCGGGTCAGGCAAAACCACCAGCCTGATGATGCTGGCCGGCTTCGAAACGCCGACCCATGGCGAGATTTACCTGAACGACAAGCCGCTGCACAACCTTGCGCCGCACAAGCGCAACATCGGCATGGTGTTCCAGAACTACGCACTCTTCCCGCACATGACCATTGAGCAAAACCTGGCCTTTCCGCTTTCTGTCCGCAAAATGAACAGCGTCGACAAAAAGCACAAAGTCAGCCGTGCTCTGGACATGGTGAAACTTACCGATTTCGCAAAACGCTACCCCGCGCAACTGTCGGGTGGCCAGCAGCAACGTGTCGCCCTGGCCCGTGCGCTCGTGTTTGACCCCAAACTGGTACTGATGGACGAACCGCTGGGCGCGCTCGACAAGCAATTGCGCGAACACATGCAACTGGAAATCAAGCACCTGCACCAGCAACTGGGCCTGACCGTGGTGTACGTGACCCACGACCAGAGCGAAGCCCTGACCATGTCCGACCGCGTGGCGGTGTTCAACGACGGCGTGATCCAGCAGATCGACACCCCGACCGCCATTTACGAGGCCCCGAACAAAAGCTTCGTGGCGCAATTTATCGGCGAGAACAACACCCTGCTTGGCACCTTTATGTATTGCGACGAGCAGTATGCCGTGGCGCGCCTGGATGACGGCAGCCTGATCCGCGCCGTGCCGGTGGCCGAATGCCAGCCGGGCGACCAGGTGGCCTTGTGCATCCGCCCCGAGCGGGTGGTGGTCGGCCCGGCAGGCAGCACACCGCTGACCGCGCGCATTCAGGAATACATCTACCTGGGCGACCACGTGCGCATGATCACCGAAATTGCCGGGCAGCCGAACTTCATGGTCAAGCTGCCGGCGGCGCACATGAACAACAGCTGGACGGTTGGCAGTTCGATTTCACTTTCCTGGTCACCAGAGCACATCCGCGCTCTGGACGTGACCAAGCACTGAGATGTCGATCATGAGTCAGTCCGCCGCCAATCAATCCGGCCAGCCCCAGGAGCAGACGCCCACTCTCAGGGCCAAGCTCAGAAAGTCCGAACGTTCTTACAAGTTCAAATCCCTGCTGCTGATCGCACCGCTGTTTCTGTTTGTGCTGGTGTGCTTTGCTTTCCCCATCGGCACCCTGCTCTCGCGCAGCGTCGATAACCCCGATGTGAACACCGCGCTGCCGGCCACCGTTGAGGCGCTGGCCCTGTGGAAAGGCAAATCGCTGCCGAACGAACACACCTTCGAAGCGCTGGTCATCGACTTGGCCAACGCCAAAGAGAACGGCCAGATCGGCGCATTGGCCAAGCGCTTGAGCTATGAAATCCCGGCTTACCGGACCCTCATCAGCAAAACCCTGCGCAACCTCCCGGCCAGCGACGTGGCGTCCAAACGCGACGCGCTGATTGCCATCGACAGTTCGTGGGGCGAGCTTAATTACTGGAAGGCCCTGAAGCAGGCATCGGCGCCGCTGACGCCTTACTTCTTGCTGGCCGCCCTCGACCACCGTATCGACTCCGCCACCGGCAACATCGTCAAAGCCGACCCTAACCAGTCGATCTACGTGGACATTTTTGCCCGCACCTTCGCCATCGGCGCCGTGGTCACCCTGCTATGCCTGGTGCTGGGGTTCCCGGTGGCGTACTGGCTGGCCACCTTGCCAGAGGGCAAAAGCAACCTGCTGATGATCTGCGTGCTGCTGCCGTTCTGGACCTCGCTGATCGTGCGTACCGCCGCCTGGGTGGTGCTGTTGCAGTCCGATGGCTTGATCAACCGTTCGCTGATGTTTCTGGGCCTTATCGACGCGCCGGTGCAACTGGTGTTCAACCGCACCGGGGTGATCATCGCGATGACCCATGTGCTGCTGCCGTTCATGATCTTGCCGCTGTACAGCGTGATGAAAAACATCCCCGGCAACTACGTGCGGGCGGCCATTTCGCTGGGCGCACACCCGTTCGTGGCGTTCTGGCGGGTATACGTGCCGCAGACCTTCGCGGGTCTGGCTGCCGGTGCCTTGCTGACCTTTATCCTTGCCATTGGTTACTACGTGACCCCGGCCCTGGTGGGCGGTGCTGCGGACCAGATGGTCAGCTACTTCGTCGCGTTCTACACCAATAAAACCGTTAACTGGGGCATGGCGTCTGCACTCGGCAGCCTGCTGCTGCTTGCCACCCTGTTGTTGTATGGGGTGTACGGCAAACTTACCCACCCTAACCAGGCGAGGTCATGACCATGTTGCCGCCTTATGCCTCCAAAGCCGAAAAACTGGCCCGCTTCGGTCTGGTGACGGTCTGCCTGTTGGTGCTGCTGTTTTTGATTATCCCGGTGCTGGTGATCATTCCGCTGTCGTTCAACTCGTCATCGTTCCTGACCTACCCCATGGACGGGTTTTCGTTGCGCTGGTACGAAGAACTGATGTCGTCCCAGGAGTGGCGTCAAGCCTTTAAAAACAGCTTTATCATCGCCCCCGCCGCCACGGCACTGGCCATGATCTTCGGCACCCTGGCGTCTGTGGGGCTGTGCCGGGGCAACTTCCGCTTTAAGGGCGTGATCATGGCGTTTCTGATTTCGCCCATGATCGTGCCGTTGGTGATCGTTGCTGTCGGCCTGTACTTCTTCTTTGCCAAGCTGCAATTGCTCAACAGCTACACCGGTCTGGTGCTGGCCCATGCCATGCTCGGCGTGCCGTTTGTGGTCATCACCGTCAACGCGACGTTGCAGGGTTTTGACAATAACCTCAGCCGGGCCGCCGCCAGCCTCGGTGCGCCGCCGCTGACGGTATTTTTCAAAGTGATCCTGCCGCTGATTGCCCCCGGCGTGATCTCGGGCGGGCTGTTTGCGTTTGCCACCTCGTTTGATGAAGTCGTGGTCACGCTGTTTTTGTCCAGCCCGGCACAGCGCACCTTGCCCTTGCAGATGTTTTCGGGCATTCGAGAAAACATCAGCCCCAACATTGCCGCGGTCGCCACCATCATGGTCATCCTGTCGGTATTGATGCTGCTGACCCTCGAAGTGCTGCGACGACGCAACGAAAAACTGAAAGTCAAACAACAATAACCCATGCCGTACACCTTCCCGGGCCCAACAGCCCGGGGCGGGTAACTCTTGTCAAAATTCAGAGGTTTTTATGCCGAATCTAGTGGGTGATGTTTCCAGCGCAGCCCGCATCCTGCCTGATCTCAAGGGTGAAAAACTGTTTATCCGCAATGGCAAAGGCGCCTACCTGTGGGATGACCAGGGCCGCCAATACATCGACACCGCGCTGGGCTTTGGCGCCGTGTTGCTGGGCCACTCCAATGACGCCGTTAATGCGGCGGTCGTGCAGGCACTGAGCGACAGCGCGGCGCCGTCCTGGGCCCACGTGCGTGAGCATGGCGCGGCGACGGCACTGGCCAGGCACACCGGCGAGCTGAGCAAAGTCATCTTCACCAACTCGGGCAGCGAAGCGGTGCACCTGGCCTGCCGCGCAGCGCGTGCGTACACCGGTCGCGGCAGAATCGCCAAAATGGCGGCGGGTTTTGATGGCTGGTTCGATGACATCAGCTACGGCAACGTCACCTCCAAAGAAGCGAGCTTTAGCGACGGCAAGCGCCCGTCTACAGAGCGCACCACCCTGCTGCGTTTTAACGACTTTGACGATGTTGAACGGCTGTTTGCCGAAGACAACAACATTGCCGCGGTGATTCTGGAGCCGATGCTGGCCAATGCGGGCTGCATTATGGCCTTGCCGGGCTACCTCAAACACGTCCAAGACGTGGCCCACCGGCACGGCGCACTGGTGATCAGCGACGAAGTGTTGATGGGCTTTCGCCTGTACCCGGGCCTCGCGGCTCTGCAAGAAGGACTGGACCCGGACATCGCCAGCGTTGGCAAAGCCATTGGCAACGGCGTACCGGTGTCGGCGGTCGTCGCTAAACCCCACATCCTAGCGGGCTTTGAAGAAGGCCGGGTCCTTCGCGGCGGCACCTTCAGCGGCAACCCCATGGCCTGCGCGGCCGTGACCACCACCCTGGCGCAACTGGACAGCGTTGACTACCCGCAACTCATCGCCCGTGGTGACGCCTTGCGTAGGGCCATTGAAAGCATCTTTAAAAGCCACGGCATCACCGTGAGCACCAGCGGCTACGGCAACGTATTTGGCATCTGGTTGGGCGCCGTGGTCCCGAGCACCTACGAACAAGCTGCGCAAATCGCCAACCCGTCATTTACCAAAGCCCTGCACCTGGCATTGCGCGAAGCGGGCGTATTGATCATGCCGTCGCCGTATGGCCGGTTGTATATCTCCTTCGACCACAGCGACCACGTAATCGAAGAAATCAAAACCGCGTTCGAACACGCGGCGGTTGAATTGAGTGCTGCGTATAGCGATTAAGCGTGTGGGCGTACGCATACACCTGTAGGAGCGAGCTTGTCTCGCGATCTTTTGATCTTGGCCTTTTTGCGGCCGCTGCGCGCCCGGACGTAGCCTCGCAAAGCTCGTCAACTGCTACAGGTGTATGCGCTTGCTCGCGATCTTTTGATCTTTCGCAGCCTTCGTGCCTCGTCAGCGACTACAGGTGTACGCGGTAAAAGTGTAGGAGCCGCCGCAGGCTGCGATCTTTTGATCTGGGCCTTTTTACGGCCACTGCGCGCCCGGACGTAGCCTCGCAAAGCTCGTCAACTGATACAGGTGTATGCGCTTGCTCGCGATCTTTTGATCTTTCGCAGCCTTCGTGCCTCGTCAGCGACTACAGGTGTACGCGGTAAAAGCGTAGGAGCTGCCGCAGGCTGCGATCTTTTGATTTTGGCTCTTTTACGGCCGCTGCGCGCCCGGACGTAGCCTCGCAAAGCTCGTCAACTGCTACAGGTTGCACGCAAAACATCTGTAGGAGCGAGCTTGCTCGCGATCTTTTGATCTTTCGCAGCCTTCGTGCCTCGTCAGCGACTACGGGCTGTAGGGCAACTTCTTACGCGGAACTCGGCAATGGCCGACTTGGCGGTGTTGGCCGAGGGGGACAAGCTCTGGATGCTCAGCCCTTGAGATCGGCCTTCTCACCATGAGCATTCAGCCCGCTTCATCCAGCACCTGGTGCTGGATCGGTAAATTGACCCCGCCACATACCCTGCTGACGTCTAAGGTGCGCGAAACACTGCTCGCGTCATTGCGCCAGCAACCTTCACCGCCTTTGCTGCTGGTCGTCGCGCCCGCCGGCTACGGCAAAACCATTTTGCTGATGCAATGGCGCCAGGAACTGCTGGCTCGCCCTGCCCCTGCCCACCTCGCCTGGCTTTCGCTGGATGAAGCCGACGCCGAGCCCAATCGCTTTTTGGCCTACCTTATTCTGGCCCTCGAACGCGCCGGGTTGGAGCTGGGGCCGCTGTCTCACCTGGCCGCCACTCAATCGCTGGACGCCCAGCCGCTGCGAACCCTGTCTGCGTTGCTGCACGCGTTGTCTCACGCTAAACACCCGATCACGCTGCTGCTGGACGACTATCACTACGTGACCTGCAAAGAAGTCGATCACATCGTCTGCACGCTGCTTGAACAGGCAACACCCTCGCTGAATCTGGTGGTCGCCAGCCGCACCCGCCCGGCCTGGCCCTTGGCCCGCTGGAAAACCAAAGGCTGGGTGCAAGAAGTGTCTGCCCACCAACTGAGCCTGTCAGAAGACGAGACCCGCAGTATTCTCGGAGCACATGCCCAGACCAGCGATATACAGCACATCCATCGCACCACCGAAGGCTGGGCTGTCGCCGTGCAGTTGGCGCGCCTTTGGCGAGAAAGCCATGAAGGCAATGTGTACGGTTTGGGGGCGTTTTGCGGTTGTGTCACGGATGTGGCTGACTACCTGGCTGAGCAAGTGCTGGGCAGCCTCTCGCCGCAATGCCAGCTTTTTTTACTCGAAACGTCATTACTCGAACGCTTCAATGCTGAGCTGGCCGATGCGGTACGTGAACGCACGGACAGCGCGCAATTACTCAGCCAGCTCAGCCACCTTGATGCGCTGCTGATGCCACTGGACGCCGAGCGCCAATGGTTTCGTTATCACGGCCTGCTACGTGACTTTTTGGGCCCGCGGGTGGGCCAGAGCCAAGCCCGGCGCATCCACCGCGCCGCCGCCCATTGGTTGGCGCAAGCCAGCGATTGGGTACAAGCCGTGGCCCACGCCCTGAAAGCCAAGGACACCGCGCTGGCAATCAACCTGGTGGTGCAGGCGGGCGGCTGGGCGCTGGTACTGCGCCAGGGCATTCGCTACGCACAAAGCCTGGTGCAACAGTTTGATGAGCAGACCCGGCGCAATGCGCCCGACCTGTTGCTGCTGCAAGCCTATTTGCACGCCAAGCTGGGAGAGCATGCCCTGTGTACGCAACGGCTGGAACTCGCGCAAAAGTCGCTGCAAGGAGAACCCCGCCTGCTGCGCGATTTTTATGTGATCCGCACCTTGTCCAATGCGTATCTGGACCGCTTTGCGCATGACGAGCCGCCCCCCGGCCTGGGCGAGCATCCCGAAGAACTGCTCGCCCAGGCCACGCTTGAATGTGTAAACACCCTGCATTTGCTGACCCGTGGCGACATGCCAAAGGCCCTGCGCAGCATCCGCACAGCGCAGGTACAAATGCAGCTGGTGGCCAGCCCGCGTGGCGAAAGTTACTGCTGCCTGCACGAAGCGCAACTACTGGCCCTGAGCGGGCAAATGCAGGCATCCAGCGCCTTGATCAACAGCACGCTGGCCTTTGTCCATAGCCACTTTGGTGGCGAAAGTTCGTTAAAAGCACTCATCGGCTGTTTAAAGGCCCGTGAGGATTATTGGCAAGGCCACTGGGAGCAAACGACGCCGTGGCTCAACGACGGCTGGGCGGCGCTGGAATATGCCGACGGTTGGCTGGAAGTCGTGGCAGGTACCGCCGAAGTCACTTGGCGCACCACCTTGCGGGCCAAGGGCTTGCACCCTGCTCTACTTGAGCTGGATCGCGTTTCACAACTGGCCAGCATCCGTAATTGGCCGCGATTGCAGCAATTGATCAACGCCTGGCGGGTCGATGCGCTGGTACAGGGCGGGATGCTGACGCAGGCCCGTAAAGAAGCGCAGCAAGCGGAGCTGTACACCCAAAACCCCCAGCAAGACTGGCGCAACCTCGAAGCGGCCAGCCTGGCGCTGAGCCGCTTGCACATCGCCACCGGCGCCTCTCAGGTTGCGTTCAGTCGCCTGCAACGTGACGCTGCGTACTTACGTGACAAAGGGTTGCTGCTGCCGAGTTGGCGCTTGAAATTGCTGGCTTTGGTGGCCTTGCACAAAGCGCAAATCCCCCAGCAGGCAGACGACGTACTGGCCACCCTGCTGCCCCTGTGTGAAAACGCGGTACCCGGCTTGCTGCTGGAAGTCGGGCCGTGCCTGCTGCCCGTGCTGGAAGACTACACAGAGGCGCTGCCGGCGCTGCAACCCGTCATAAGCCGGCTGCGCAGTTGGCGTGCGCAGCCGTTGCGGGTAAAGATCCCGTTCAGTCCTAAAGAAACCCAAGTCCTGACGCTGCTCGCCTGCGGCCAGCCCAACAAAGCCATTGCCCAGGCGCTGGACGTGTCTGAAAACACCGTGAAATTCCATCTGAAAAACATCTACACCAAGCTGTCGGTGGACAACCGCACCAGCGCCATCAACATGGCCCTGCGCCAAGGCCTGATTGCCCCACCGTTGTAACCGGAATACAAACACCAAACCTACCCGTTGGGGTAGCTCATGGCAGAACATGCGGCCGCCCTACCCTTCGGCTCCGTAGCCCCCCGCCCATACGCCCCCCTAGCATCGACCCCGGTACAACGCCGGGCAGGCCTTGCGCTGCCTCCAGCAAAAACAATCACAACAGGAGATGCCCTGTGGGTATGGACGGCAAAATCGTACGGGTTGCCACGGATGTCGGCGGCACGTTCACGGATCTGGTGTATTTCGAAACCGACACCGCCACTGGCCAGCAACAGATTCGCACGGCCAAGGTCGACACCACCGCACCAAACTTCGCCGAAGGCGTGCTCAACGTCATTCAAAAGGCCGACGTGGCGCTGGAAAAGGTTGATTTTCTTGCTCACGGCACCACGGTGGTGATCAATGCCCTGACCGAGCGCCGAGGTGTCAAAACGGCGCTGATCACCACCAGCGGTTTTCGCGACATTCTGGAGATTGCACGGGCCAACCGCCCGGACTACTTCAACCTCAAATGGGTCAAACCCGCCCCTTTCGTGCCGCGCTACCTGCGCCTGGAAGTTAATGGCCGCTTGCACACCGATGGCCGCGAGCGCGAACCACTGGACCTGTCGACACTGCCCGAGCTGCTCGACACCCTGCGCCGTGAAGGCGTCGAAGCAGTAGCCATCTGCCTGCTTCACGCCTACGCCAACCCCGTTCATGAACAAGCCCTGCTGGCCGAAGTCCGCAGGCTCTGGCCCGACGTATCAGTGGTTGCTTCACACCAGATCACCCGCGAGTGGCGCGAATACGAGCGCTCCAGCACCACCGTACTGTCGGCATACGTACAGCCCATTGCGGCGCGCTATCTCGATGAATTGCAGGCCGGTTTACGCAACGCGGGGTATCAGGCGCCGCTGTACATCATGCAGTCCAACTGCGGTGTCGACAGCCTGGCGCACGCCCGACAAACCCCCATCACCATGGTCGAATCCGGGCCCGCCAGCGGTTTTTGGGCGGCAGCCGAACTCGGGCGTTTGATCGATGAACCCAATCTGCTGGGGCTGGACATTGGCGGCACCACCGCCAAGTGCGCCTTGATCCAGAACGGTCAGGTCAGCATCAAGACTGACTACTGGATTGAGCGTGACAGCACCCACGCGGGCTATCCGATCATGGTGCCGGTGGTGGATCTGGTAGAGATCGGCAACGGTGGCGGCTCGATTGCCTGGGTCGATGATTTTGACAAACTGCACGTAGGGCCACAGTCCGCAGGGGCTTTGCCCGGCCCGGCCGCCTATGGCAATGGAGGTGAACACATCACCACCACCGACGCCAACCTGGCCTTGGGCCGGATCAACCCGGACTATTTTTGCGGCGGCGAACTGACCGCCGACCAAGGCGCAGTCGCCCGCGGGCTGGACCGGCTCAGCGAGCGTTTACAGCTGCCGCCCATCGAGATCGCACGCGGCATCGTGCGGCTGGCCAATGACAACATGGTCAACGCGCTAAAGCTGGTCTCGCTAAGCCGTGGCCATGACCCGCGCGAACTCACCTTGATGGCGTTTGGTGGTGGCGGTGCCCTGCACGCCGTAGCCCTCGCGCAAGAGCTGGGGGTTAAAAAGGTCATCGTCCCGCGCAGCGCAGCGGTGTTTTCGGCGTGGGGCATGACCTTGTCCGACCTGCGCCGCGACCTGTTTATAAACCGCTTCGTGGACACCACCCAACCCGCCGCCCTGGCTGACACCCAATGTGCACTTGAAACGCTGATGCACGCGGCCCGCGAGCAATTCGTGGCCGAGAACATGGCGCCAGCTCAGGTGCAACTGCAGGTGTTCGCCAAGCTGCGTTATCAAAACCAGGAGCACTCGGTCGAGGTTGCGCTGAACAGCCATGAAGCCATCGCCGAACACTGGGTCGCGATCGAGCAGCGTTTTCACACGTTATACGAGCAGCACTACACCTACCGCCTGCACGCACCGGTTGAAATTGTCGGTTTTCACCTGATAGCCGTGGCCGAGATCGGCAAGCTAATCCCCCAGGCCCTGCCCGTCACCGGCCGCACCCTGCAAGCCGCCAGCAAAGGCCAGCGCAACGTCGACTTTGCCCTTCAGGGCGTGCACCAGGCCGCGCTCTACGACTATGCCCTGCTTGAGCCGAACATGGCCTTTTGCGGCCCGGCCATCGTTGAAGACTCAGGCACCACGGTGGTGATCCACCCCGGCAATCACGTGCGGGTCGATCACCTCGGCAACTTGCATATCACCCTCGATGGCAACGGAGCGTAAACATGCACAGCCTTGATATTTTTACCCGCGACATCATCCAGAACGCTTTGCAGGCCATCGCTGACGAAATGTTTGCCGCCATGCGCAAAGCTGCGATGAGCCCGATTATTTATGAAGTGCTCGACATGGGCACCGGCATCACCGACGCGCAGGGCGATATCGCCAGCTCAGGCGCCGGCATTCCGGCCTTTGTCGGTGTGCTCGACAAGGCCGTGAAGCAAATCCTCAAGCACCACCAGGCCGATGAAATCGAAGACGGCGACGTGTTTATCAGCAACGACCCACACGACGGCGGCGCAGTTACCCACCTCAATGACGTGGTGCTGGCCATGCCGGTGTTTGCTGACGGGCAACTGGTGGCCTGGACGGCCAACATCGCCCACTGGAATGACGTAGGCGGCATGGTGCCCGGCTCGTTATCGACCGAAGCCGTTGATATTTTTCAGGAGGGTTTGCGCCTGGCGTCGGTCAAGTTGATCAGCCGCGGGCAGCCGATTCGTTCGGTGCTGCAAATTTTGCGCGCCAATTCACGTATGCCGGACTTTATGGAGGGGGATTTGTGGGCCGGTATCGCCGCCGTGCGCGGTGGCGCTCTGCGCTTGCAACAACTGAACAGCAAATACGGTACCGATCTGTTTTTGCAGGCCATGCGCGACTTTATGGACCTGGGCGAAAAAATCTCGCTCAAGGCCCTGGCAACCTTGCCCGGTACAACCCTCAGCCTGAGCGAACCGCAAGACGACGGCAGTGTGTTCAAGGTCGGTATCACCATCAGCCACACACAGTTGCTGATTGATCTGCGCGACAACCCCGACCAGTGCGCGGGCCCCGTCAACCTCAGCCGCGACGGTGCCGTGGTGGCAGCGCAAATGGCATTCAAGGCGCTGACGGCTCCGCAGGGCGTAACCAATGGCGGCACCTTTCGCCCGCTCAAGGTACTGACGCGCCCCGGTTCCTTGTTTGATGCGCAGGCACCCGCCGCCGAGGGCTTTTATTTCGAAAACATGATCCGCGTCTACGACCTGCTCCTGCGCTGTTTGGCCACGGCGTTCCCCGAGCGCCTGCCGGCCGGCAATTTCGCCTCGGTGTGCGCCACCATCATTGGCGGCGTGCACCCGGACACCGGGCGCCTGTTCACCCTGGTCGAACCCGAAATCGGCGGCTGGGGCGCCGAACCGGGCCGCGACGGCAACAACGCCATGTACTCAGGCCTGCATGGCGAAACCTATAACTGCCCGGTCGAGATCTGCGAAGCCCGCTACGGCCTGTATGTCGAGCGCATGGCACTGAACGACGAACCCGGTGGCCACGGCCAGTTTCGGGGTGGCCGGGGTATCTGCATCGACTATCGGGTGCGCTCCGACGCCAGCTTCATGACCTGCGGCTACACCCGCTCGGTCGTGCCGCCGTGGGGCCTGCAACAGGGGGAGCCCGGCTCGCTCAACTACGTAGAAGTGATCCGCCAGCACAGCGATGTGCACGAACGCTACGCCATGGCCAGCAGCGTGCCCCTGAATGCGGGTGACCTGGTGCGCGTACGCACCGGCGCGGGCGGCGGCTTTGGCCCACCCGGCAAACGCTGCAAGGACGCGGTGCGCGATGACCTGAAAAACGGCTATGTCGACGCCGCCACCGCCAGCGCGGTGTATGGCGTTCATGGCTGACCAGGGTTGAAACACGGCTTCAAACAAAAACAACAATAAAGAGAGCTCAACCATGCACACACACTTTGCACGGCGCCTCAGCGTCGGTCTTGCACTCGCTTGCACCCTGGGTTCCAGCCCGCTGGCCCTGGGCGAGCAATTTATCGGATTCGCCCAACCCGGAATCCCGGGCAGTTGGGCGGTGGAGTCATTTCCGGTGCTCAACCGCACCACCGATGGCGACCTCAGCATGGCCGCCAATACGGTGCTGGCGTACTTCTCCGAGACCGGCTTCACCGGTACCGCCCGCGACCAACTGCAATTTTGGGTAGGCGCCATCCCCGGTTACGCCAGCAGCAACGGTGCCCGTGACAGCAGCGCGTGGGGCATTGCCTCGCCCAATGTCGGTTTTTCGTACTACTACAACGTGGTCGAGCCCACCAGCGACATGGGTTCAGATGACTACACCACGTTCTGGACCAACCCTACGCTGATGGTCGAATTCCCCAACGGCAATGACGACCTGACCGGCCACGGCGCCTTTGCCAATCGTTACGCCGTGAGTTTCAGTGTCGCCAATTACCTGCGAGTGGGCCGTTTCGCCGTCACCTTTACCCCCGCAGGCATCCATTACGCCGCCCGCAACCGCCACGCAACCGACCTGGGCGCGGGCGACCCCGCCCAACTGCGCGGCGGGGTCAGCCTGTGGCTGGGCGACATTGCCGCCGGGTATCTAGTGACCGAAGACTTGTGGCTGGGCGTGCACCACGTCTACCACATCAACAACACCACCGCCTCGGACTTCAACGTGTCGCGGGCCGGCAAGATCGGCCCGTCCATGACCTACACCGGGTTTGCCGAGGACGGCCTCTTCATCTCCGCCAACCTCAATGTTGACTACTACCACAGCGCCAACCTCAAGCACTCCAACGCCCTGACCATGGCGCTGGTGAAGTTCTTTTAACCTTGCGAGGCCACGCCCATGGACACCCCGACATTCCCCACCCCGGCACACGACGTGCCGGTCACCGTGCGCTGGCTGAACCCGATTGGCCGCCCCACCTTCGATGCGCCGATCAGTGAGCTGCTGCACGCCATCAAACTGCCTTCGACCCGCGTTGAAGTGCTGTCGCTGGCCATGGCGGCCAGCTCCACACATCTCGAATACCGCGCGTATGAAGCGCTGACCTACGCGCCCATCGTGCACATAGCCCGCGACAGCGCCCAGCACAACATCGACGCGTTGGTACTGGGCTGCTTCTACGACCCGGCCCTTGAAGATGCCCGAGAAATCTCTGGCCAGACCGTGGTCATCGGCCCTTGCCAGGCCAGCGTGCAAGTGGCTGCCAATCTGGCCAACCGGTTCTCGATCATTGTGGGGCGCAACAAATGGATAGAGCAGATGCACGGGCGCATCCGGGCTTACGGCGCGCAAGACCGGCTGGCTTCCATGCGCTCGCTGGGCATGGGCGTGGACGAGTTCCAGCGCGATCACGCCCTTACCCGCCGAACCATCATTGAACAGGCCCGGCGGGCTGTCGAAGAGGACGGCGCAGAAGCCATCATCCTCGGTTGCACCATCGAGTTCGGCTTCTTCGAGGAGGTACAGGCGCAAATCGGTGTACCGGTCATCGACCCGGTGGTCGCCGCGTTCAAAGTGGCCGAAGCCGCAGCGGGCATGAAACGCCGCTTTGGCTGGAGCCCCAGCCGGGTAGGCAGTTGTGAGCCGCCATCCGAAGCAGAGATCAAGGCCTTCGGGCTGTTTCAAGAACCGGTGCCAATTGGCAACCGCATCAACGCCTAATCCTGGATGCAGCCCTTATGAGCATGACGCCTGACACCCCAACAACCCGGCAGGTCGGTGATGTATTTCGCACCGTGCCCTTGACCCGCGAACATTTAAAAAGCTGCCTGGCGCTGTTTTTTGTCTTCGCGATTGAAGCGTGGGAAATGATGATCATCGTCTACACCTCGCCGCTGATCGCCAACGACTTCGGCCTCGACACCATCGCCGTCGGCAACCTGATTGGCGCCATGTTTATCGGCATGCTGCTGGGGTCACTGGCCTGGGGCAAAGTGGCCGAACGCATCGGCCGCAAACGCGCCATCATATTGAGCCTGGCGACCTATGGCGTAATCTCGCTGGCCAGCGCCTTTGCCCCCGATTACGTCACCCTGTACAGCCTCAGACTGCTGTCGGGCGTGGCAGCGGTGGGCATGATGGTCGTCACCTTTGCCCACTTCCAGGAGCTACTGCCCCTGCGCTATCGCGGCGCGTTGTCGGTGTACCTCGCGGCAGGCTGGCCGGTCGGCATGCTATTGGCGCTGGGCGCGACCGTGTGGCTGCTGCCATGGGGCTGGCGGGCGATTATCGTGCTGAGCTCAATGGGCAGTTTATGGGCGTTGGTGGTTGCGTATTGGGTGCCGGAATCGCCTTATTGGCTGGCAGGTGCTGGCAAACAAACTCAGGCCCGCGCCGTGATTGCCCGGCTTAGCCGGGGCGCGGTGCAAGTCCCGGAGCATTGCTGGCTGCACATCGACCAGACCAGCCGGGGCCATCAGCGTGAACTGTTCAAAGCTGCGCTGTGCAAAGTCAGCGTGTTGCAAATTGCCGTCAACTTCACCTTCTCGTGGGGCTATTGGGGTCTGCAAACCTGGCTCCCGACCTTGCTCCAGCAGCGCGGCCTCAACTTGCCGCAAAGCTACGGCTTTATTGCCCTGTCAGCCCTGTGCATGATCCCGGGCTACATGGCCGCCTCCTGGCTGACCCACCGTTTGGGGCGTAAAAAAGTCATCATCGCCTTCATCAGCGCCTCCGTGGTGGCCGGGTACGCCTTTGCCAACGTTCAGAGCCTGGAAATGCTCTACCTCAGCAACTTTGCCCTGGCCTTCTTCAGCCTTGGCGCCTGGGGCGTGTGGGGCACCTGGATCGCCGAACTCTACCCCACCCCACTGCGCACCATCGGCTATGGCTGGGCAGTCTTTGCCCAACGCGTGGCCAACATCCTGGCACCGTCCATCATCGGCGTGCTGGTGGCCTACGGGTCATCCTTCAACCTGACCTCCACCCTCATCAACGGCTTCATGTTAGTCACCGTGCTGCTGGTGGTGTTTATTCCGGAGACGCAAGGGAAGGCGTTGCAATGAGCCCGGTTGCAGGTCTTTGGACCAATGAATACGGCTCGCTGATGAGCCTGGTCGTTGAGGGTAATAAAGTGTCGGGGGTTTACCAGTCTTCAACCGGCTCCACGGGGCAGTACGAAGTCAGCGGTTACCAACTGGGCACAGCCGCCACGGCGACACAGGGCCAACCCGTGGCGCTGGCCATCGACTGGCATTGCGTCGGCAAAGGCACGGCAGACCCCAGTTGGAACTGGTCATCCTCACTCTGCGGGCAAATCAGTTTGCAGGGTCAGGAAGAGGTGTTGACCCTCTCGCATTTACTGGTCGCCAGCAGTGACTTTGCGGGGCTTGCCGCGCAGGGAACCTACGTCGACAAACTGGTGTATCGCAGGCCTGGCCGTATGCAACGCGCGGTGCCGACGGGGGCTGCGGCCATAGCATCGAGCGTCGACAACCCACTGACAGGCACATGGATTGCGCCGGACGGCACGGGTTTAAACCTGTGGGTTGAAGCCACCAAAGAAGGTCGAGTGGGCCGTGTGCAGGGCTTTTTGATCAATGCAGAGGGCCAGACACAGGTGGTGGGGTTTACCGACATCAAAGCCATGGCCAGCGGGCTAGTGCTGCAATCACTGGCACTGAGCACTGCACACTCATCCCACGTACAGTCGTTATGTGGAACCTTACAGATGCAGGATCAAACATTGGCATTAGCGGTAATGACCAGCGCACCGACAGCGCCAGGTCAGACCTACGTACAAACACGTCTGACGGCATTAGTGTTTAAACGCGGGTAGTTCTTATGATCTTTCGCAGCCTCGTGCCTCGTCAGCGACTACAGGTGTGCGCAATACACCTGTAGGAGCGAGCTTGTCTCGCGATCTTTTGATCTACAGGTGTACGCGGTAATAGCGTAGGAGCCGCCGCAGGCTGCGATCTTTTGATTTTGGCTATTGCGTAGCCTCGCAAGGCTCGTCAACTGCTACAGGTGTGTGCGCTTGCTCGCGATCTTTTGATCTTTCGCAGCCTTCGTACCTCGTCAGCGACTACAGGTGTACGCGGTAAAAGCGTAGGAGCCGCCGCAGGCTGCGATCTTTTGATTTTGGCCTTTTTGCGGCCGCTGCGCGCCCGGACGTAGCCTCGCAAAGCTCGTCAACTGCTACAGGTGTGTGCGCTTGCTCGCGATCTTTTGATCTTTCGCAGCCTCGTACCTCGTCAGCTACTACGGGCGTACGCGGTAAAAGCGTAGGAGCCGCCGCAGGCTGCGATCTTTTGAGTTTGGCTCTTTTACGGCCGCTGCGCGCCCGATCGCAGCCTCGTACCTCGTCAGCGGCTACAGGTGCGCAATACAGCTGTAGGAGCGAGCTTGCCTCGCGATCTTTTGATCTTTCGCAGCCTCGTGCCTCGCCAGCGACTACAAGCGTACGCGGTCAAAGCGTAGGAGCCGCCGAAGGCTGCGATCTTTTGATCTTGGCTCTTTTACGGCCGCTGCGCGCCCGGACGTAGCCTCGCAAGGCTCGTCAACTGCTACGGGCGTACCACGTCTCACGTAAAACATCTCTGTTCGCGCAATAACGTCTCCAGCTCTTTTGTCGGCAATGGCCGGCTCAATAGGTAACCCTGGACTTGATCACAGCCGTTCTCTGTTAAAAACGCCAGCTGCTCACAGTTTTCAACGCCTTCTGCAATCACCTGCAAGTTGAGGCTGTGAGCCAGTTCGATGATGGTGCGGGTAATGGCCGCGTCCTGGACGTTGTGCGGGACTTCGCGGATAAAAGCGATGTCGATTTTCAATTTATCAATCGGGAAACGACTCAAGTAAGCAAGGCTCGAATACCCCGTGCCAAAGTCGTCTATGGAGATCTTCAACCCGATGTCTCGCAACGCCAACAAACTGGCTATGGTCTCGGGGGTGTTGAACATCAAGGAGCTTTCGGTCAACTCCAGCTCCAGCCATTTAGCCTCGATTTGATGTTCGTCCAGCGAGCGCTGGATGTCTTGCACAAAATCCCCCTCGGCTATCTGCTGCGCCGAGACGTTGACCGCCACTTGCGACACGCCTAAACCGGAACGCTGCCAATAGGCAATTTGCTTACAAACCCTGGCAATCACCCACTGCCCCACCATGGAGATAAGCCCCATTTCTTCCAGAATCGGCACAAATACCGACGGCGGCACGCTCGCCAGCCCCGGGCGATGCCAGCGCAACAGCGCTTCAACCCCGCACATGGTGCCGTCGCGCAGGCTTATCTTCGGCTGGTAATACAGCTCAAACGCCTGCTTGCGTACCGCATCACGCAACGCCGTTTCGAGCTCTTGGCGTGCCTGCACTTCGACGTTCATTTGCGCGGTGTAAAACCGGTAGGTATCCCTGCCCGCCTGTTTGGCGCGGTTCATCGCGGTGCTGGCCTGTTTGATCAGCCCCTCGGCGTCGGCGCCATCATCGGGGTACAGGGCAAGCCCCATGCTGGCAGTCATGGTCACGTCTTGCTCCTGAACCCTGAACGGCTCGCGCAGCACCTCTCGAATACGGTCCACGATCTGTTTGGGCCCCGTCTGGCCTTTGCGGATCATCAAGATCAAGGCCAATTCATGACCGTCCATACGGCCCAAGGTGTCGGTAACGTTAAGGCAGTTGGACAGCCGACGACAAAACTCGGCCAGCACCTGATCACCAATCAAATGCCCCCACACGTCGTTGAAGCTTTTAAAGTCATTCAGGTCGACCGTACACACCGCCAGTTGCCAGCCTCTAAGCTCGGCCTGGGTCAGGCCCATTTGCAAGGTGGTGTAGAACAGGTTGCGGTTGGGCAAGCCAGTCAGCGGGTCGTAGTTGGCCATTTTCAACAGGCGCTCGTCGCTGCCCATGGCGGAACGAAACCGCTCAACGTCGATGGTGCGCTTTTGCAATTGCTGCTCGAGCATCAAGCTGTGCACCACCTGATGATCGCCAAAGGCCTTGAGCCTTAGCAGGTTGCGCACTTTGAGCCACAGTTCATCATTGACCACCGGTTTGCTGAGCACCTCTTCGGCGCCCGCCTCCAGCCCTGAAAGCCGCGCGCTTTGCTGGCTGAGGCCCGACAACATGATGATCGGGATATTCGCGGTCGCCACGTTCGCCTTGATGTGGCGGGCCACCTGGTAGCCGTCCATGCCCGGCATCATGGCATCGAGCAAGATCAAGTCGGGCGGTTGCCTGGCCACCATGGCCAGGGCCATTTCACCCGAAGGGGCGCTGAGCGTTTGATAGCCCTGATCCTCCAGCATGATCTCCAGCAACTTACGGATGCCTTCGTCATCATCAACAATTAAAAGTGTGGCCGGCGTTGTAGGCATGAAGAGTCCTTAATTCAGTCGGCCTGGGTTTCCAGCCTTGATCGGCCTTCGTTCAGTGTATTCACCGTGTTGAACCCCTTACCGCCGGAGCTCTCGCTTTAAGTGGGTTGGAGTAAAGCACCCTTCTCAGGGTTTCTCCACGCGGGCGCTCTACAAAATCTATGCCAGCCACCACCGGGCCAAGGCATGCTTCAAATAAAGGCAACATTCAAACGAAACCGTTGCAAATTTAAGCAATGGCAAACAGCCACAAACTGCGATGAAAAACGTCAGCAGCACTTAAAAATCAGCCATTTCGTACGACAGTTCGCTTTCAATTGCGCGAAACTTCCGAGAAAATCCCGTTCGCTTGCGCCTGTCCAGTTCGAGGCATAGTCTCGGCCCATCGCTGTCCATCAGCGGTTGGGTTTAGTCGCCCGGCAAGTGATCAGGCGCAAGGCGCCACCTGTGCGAGGCGTTTTTTTTCGGCCGCGTTTTATGGTGGCCGTGCGCAGGGCGCCTTCGGGCGCGCCGGGTTTCCTGATCACCGGTCGACTAACCTGCGTACGGCTGCCACCCACTCGTTTAGTCGCGACAGGTGACAGCTCCTTTAAGTGATTAGGAGTTGTACCCATGAAAAAGATTGTCCCCGATCCACCCACCCTTCCCTTGCTCGATGCTGCCCAGTGCAACGATGTGCTGTTAGACCGTGCGGCCGCCGAGCGCGCGCTGGATTTTTACCTGCTCGAACCCAAACCTCCACGACACGTGGACCTGGCCACGTATGTCATCCCGGACAGCGTCAATTTAGAAGCGGCTTTGGCCCAAGCGTCAGACTTGTTGCGCTGCGCGGGTGCCTCCGCGAGTGAGGCAGGAAATGGCATGAGCGGGCACGCGCGCAGTTTGGTGTTATCGACCGTGCACCTGGTGGAGCTGGCCAGGGCGTACGTCGATAAGTCGCTGGATGGTTTAACCACGCACTAAAGCAGCACGCGCCTGCTTGGCGACAGGCGCGTCAGCCCAACCGTGTATTCATACAAACACCTCACCCCACCCGCCACAGTTGGTCCAGCCGCGTGGTATAGCCCTGGCTCATCAAGTCACGGCGCATGGCCCACTCCGGATGGCTCGGCACACTGGCCGTGCGTAACGTGCCACGCCCCCAGCGCCCGTTGATCTCGTCCAGCACCGCCATCACCCGCGACGCCTCCGCAGGCTGGTTAATCGCAAACAGATCATCGGTAAACTCGCCCGGCTGGCGCAGATCCAGCAACAGCACCTCTGCCTTGCTGTATTTAAAACCCGGCCGAAACACCAACTCCACCGCATCAACCGCGGCCTTGGTGAGCAAGCGCACGTCGTCGGTCGGGTACGGCAACGTCACCACCACACCATTGGCGTACTTGGCCTCATCGGGGTTGAACATCCCCGTACGAATACTCACCCGCACCTTGCGGCAATAAGAACGCTGGGCCCGAAGCTTCTCGGACGCGCGCATCATATAAGTCGCGACCGCTTCTTTAATAGGTGCCATGGCGGTCAGGCGTTTGCCGAACATGCGGCTACAGCAGATCTCTTGCTTGGGCGGATCTGGCTCATCCAGCTCCAGGCACGACGTACCGGCCAGCTCGCGAGCGGTTTTCTCCATCACCACGCTAAACTTTTTGCGCAGCATCCATGGGTCAGCACTGGCCAGATCCATGGCCGTCATAATGCCCATGCCTTGCAAATGCAGCGTCATGCGCCGGCCCACGCCCCACACTTCAGCCACCGGCGTATTACGCAGCACCCAACTGCGCTCACGCTCGCCACACAAATTAACCACCCCGCCTGTACGCGCCTGCAACCGTTTGGCCGTGTAGTTGGCCAACTTGGCCAGGGTTTTGGTCGGGGCAATACCCACCCCTACCGGGATCCCTGTGCACTGCACAATTTTGCTGCGCAACTGGCGCCCCACCTCGCTGGGGTCGGTAATACCGGTCAAGTCAGCAAAACACTCATCAATGCTGTACACCTCGACGGCGGGCAGCTGAGACTCGATCAGGCTCATCACCCGCTCACTCATATCGCCGTACAGCGCATAGTTGGACGAGAACGCAACAATCCCCAATGCTTCCAGCCGATCCTTGATCTGAAAATACGGCTCACCCATTTTTATGTGCGGCTTGGCGTCATAACTGCGGGCAATCACGCAGCCATCGTTGTTGCTCAGCACCACAATCGGCACCTTGGCCAAGTCCGGACGAAACACCCGCTCGCAACTGGCATAAAAACTATTGCAGTCAATCAGCGCAAACACCGCTGGCAACTTAATGGCCATGGCTGCGCACGCTATACGTAATCACGCCCCAAATAGACAAGTCATCGCCCTCCAGCACATGGTGGTCGGGGTACTTGGGGTTCTCGGAGCAAAGCACCACGCGCTTGCCACGAATACACAGCCGCTTACAGATCGGCTCGTTATTAAGCAGAGCCACCACCACATCCCCGTCTGCCGCCTCAATAGAACGATCAACCACCGCAAGGTCACCCGAAAAAATCCCCACCCCCTGCATGCTGTCGCCATCAATCGTCACCAGATACACATGCGGGGCACGCAGGCTTAGCACCTCATCCAGCGAGATGGGCTGCTCCATATGGTCCGTCGCAGGCGACGGAAACCCCGCCGGGATCTTGAACGTACACAGCGGCAAGCGAACGCTGCCTTCAGCAAGAGGACCCAAGAGAGAGAAACCCATGACACGCGCCCTTCCATAAACTGTACATGCATACAGTAGACTGTGGCGTAAGAGCCCGGTCAATTTTTATGTCAGAAATTTCGACAGGTGGAGCCAGCCGCATCCGAAATTGCCAAAAACGCATGCCCGGCCTAAATGCTCTGCTTTATCGCTGTGCGATATCTGGAGCAATTGCACTAACTTGAAGCGAATTTCAGATTCGCCCTACACATTTAGGGCGCATAAGTACTGTCAAACTCAGTGACAAAAGCGCGTAATACACGGCTATTTACCGCTTATCGCTTAATTTGATGTTTTGATATCAACATCAATATCACCGTGCCACTACCACTAAGTTTAGGTGAATAGTCATGCAACTTCTGAAGAGCCAAGCGGCAGTTAGCGCCAGATATAACTAAACAGTTCTACCGCAAAATTGCCCGTGCACCCTGCCACCGGCACCCGTGCAGCCAGGGCGATGAGCGGGCACCACCTTGCACCAGAACCGGGCACAGGTTGCCATCTAAAAGGATGGGCACCCGCGAAAGCACACCCAAGTGGGTGAGCGCAAACCCCAACCCGCACAACGTGCCCTGGAAGCCGCATAAATACTCATCTGCACCCTGAAAACTGCCCCTTAGGCCTGCTTGCCAGCGCAACGCAACAGCGCCTAAGGGGTTGATTTGACCGAGAAAAAAGGCCCTAAAATGTTATTTTTTGTCAAACTAAAATCGTTGAAAAAGGCTATATATAGCCCCCTACGTTACATCTTGTACATAAAGGTTGATCTGAGAGACCCTTCGCCGTTAAAATTTTCGGCACCTCCAACTTCACACCGGCCTTATCTGTAATTAAAACAGAGGGAACTGTTGCCTTGTGAAGGCCATGTCCACTTAGCAATTGCTGCACATAGGCTTTTATAGACAGGTACAACCATTGCCCAAACGCGGGCATGGTGGTCGTGACGATTAGTTGAATGCTCTCGCCGGCTGAGCATATTTGGCACAAAGGAAGCTGCCTTGTTTAAACGAATCTTGATTGTCTGCGTCGGCAACATCTGTCGCAGTCCTACCGCAGAACATATGCTGCGGGTTGCCCTCGCCCCCTCCGGCATCGCCGTGAGCTCTGCGGGCTTGGGCGCCCTGAAAAACCACGCCATCGAAAAAAACGCTCGTGCTGTCCTTGAGAGCAAAGGTCATGTCCTGGGCGACCACAGCGGTACCCAATTGAACTCTTCTCTGATAAATGACTCGGATCTCATCCTTGTCATGGAGAAGAAACATATAGACGGTGTACTGAAAATCGCACCGGAAGCACGCGGCAAAGTGTTGTTGTTGGGTAAATGGCAAAACAACCGTGAAATCGACGACCCCTATCGCCAGGGGAAAGCCGCCTTCGACCATGCGTACGCGCTGATTGAAGAAGCTGTAAACGCATGGGCACAGCGCCTCAAGCGCTGAGCAAATTCTCGAATACTGTGAAGAAAAAGAATCGAATTATGCAGCAAGCTCCCGTGACAAAGTCCCATGACCGCGAAGACGATAACGACGAAATCGACCTTATGGGGTTGCTGGGCACGCTGATCGACCACAAATGGCTGATCGCAGGCGTGACCGGCGTATTTATGGCCGCGGGCGTGGCGTATGCGCTCCTGGCCACTCCGGTCTACCAAGCGAACGCGTTGATTCAGGTTGAGCCGAAGAAGAATGACCCGTTGGGGTTTTCTGATGTCAGCAGCTTGTTGGGTAAGGAATCGCCGTCAACGACAGAGATTGAACTGATCAAGTCGCGTAAGAATATCGGGACTGCAGTAGATAACCTGAAACTGGATATCACTGTTGAACCCAACCGATTCCCACTAATTGGGGAATTTGTTGCGCGTCGGTTTAAACCAGAGACCGATGGAGAAATTGCTAGCCCACTGCTGGGCATGAACAGTTACGCTTGGGGCGGTGAACAACTCAAGCTTGCACAGTTGGAAGTGCCACGGGAACTCTTGGGCAAAGACCTGACGCTTATCAAGGGTGAGTCGGGAGCTTTTAGCCTTCTTGATGATGACAACAATCTATTGCTCACAGGCAATGTTGGCCAAGATATCAACGAGCATGGTGTAAAACTGCAAGTTGAAAATCTACGTGCAAATCCAGGGACTAAGTTTACTGTCGTTCGTAATCCACGCCTTAACACTATTATGGATTACCAAAAAGCACTGGACGTGACTGAGCGTGGCAAAGAGTCAGGCATGATAGCCCTTGCCTTTGAAGATAAAGATCCAACAGTCGCAATTCAGACGCTTAATGAAATAGCCCGCCTGTATGTACAGCAAAACGTTGAACGCACCTCAGCAGAGGCAGCACAAAGTCTTGGCTTTCTTAGAGATCAATTACCGCAAGTTCGTAAGGATCTAGAAAAAGCTGAAAATGCGCTTAATGCTTTCCAAATACGCAGCAAATCTATTGATATCAGCCTTGAAGCAAAAGCAATTCTCGATCAGATCGTAGCTCTGGATACAAGTATCTCAACCTTGAAATTGCAAAAAGCAGAAATGGATCGAAAGTTTACTCCACAGCATCCTGCTTATAGGGCGCTAATGGGGCAGCTTGCGGAGCTAACTAGCAAACAAAGTCGATTGGCGAAGCAAGTTGAAGGCTTACCTACGACACAGCAAGAAGTACTAAGTCTGACCCGAGACTTAAAAGTCAGTACTGAAATTTACACTCAGTTGCTGAATAAATCTCAGGAACTGGATGTAATGCGCGCTGGTGCAGTTGGTAACGTGCGCCTGATCGATACCGCCGACGTAGATCTTCTAACTCCAGTCAAACCTAAAAAAGCTTTGATCGTGCTTATTGCAACCTTTTTAGGTGCTCTTTTAGCAATAGGTTATGTCCTCTTTCGTAGAGCGCTGAACCGTGGTGTTCAAAACCCAGACGACATCGAGAAACTAGGCCTTCCGGTATACGCCTCAATTCCCTTCAGCTCGCTGCAAAAAGTTGAAGATGATAAAAGTACTGGAGGCCGAGGTACTCGCGTGACACCTTTGCTGGCGAGCAGCCATCCAACTGATCTTGCAGTTGAAGGACTGCGCAGCCTGCGAACCAGCTTGCACTTCGCCATGCTTGAAGCAGACAACAACCGCCTGATGATCTCGGGCCCGAGCCCTAAAGTTGGTAAATCTTTCGTCTCCTCAAACTTGGCTGCTGTTATTGCGCAATCAGGTCAGCGTGTACTGCTAGTCGATGTAGACATGCGAAAAGGCTATATCCACAAAATGTTTGATATCCCGGCAGAGAACGGCTTATCTGATCTATTGACCAAACGCTGCGATCTGAATACTGCAACTCATAAAACAAACATAGAGAACCTCCATGTAATCAGTCGCGGTCAAACACCCCCAAACCCGTCCGAACTGCTGATGCACAAAAACTTCAGCGAACTTCTCGACCAGCTCAGTGCCGACTACGATTTAGTAATTCTTGATACACCACCTTTCCTGGCAGTCACGGATGCGGCTATTGTCGGCCGTCAATCGGGTACCAACTTAATTGTCACTCGATTCGAACTCAACCCAGCCCGTGAAGTTGAACTGACCATGCGCCGCTTCGCACAAAATGGAATTGACCTAAAAGGTGCAATTTTCAACGGCATAGAAAAACGTGCATCCGCCAAATACGGCTACGGTGCTTACGGCTATTACAACTACGAATACAAGTCCGACAAAGCTTAACAACTGCCATTTTCATGATTTACCGAGCGCCTGCTAAATTTGCGGGCGCTCTTTTGCTACTCAAGATTAAAAAACACGCCAACTGTAAAGTAATGCCGCTTTGAGGGACTAGCGAATAATCCTGGGGCGGTAGCGTGTCTAATCGATTTAATACCACTGTTGCAGCACAACTTTTCTACTTTACACCACCGCCATACGCTTAAAGGGAATCGACATGAAAGTTACAGTATTTGGCATCGGTTACGTCGGCCTAGTCCAAGGCGCAGTTCTCGCCGAAGTCGGGCACGATGTCGTCTGTATTGATATCGATGCCAATAAGGTCGAACGCCTTAAGCAAGGGTATATTCCGATTTACGAGCCGGGACTCGAGGCACTCGTCAAAGAAAACTACGCAGCTGGACGATTGAATTTCACTACCGATGCAGCTGCCGGTGTAAAACACGGAGAAGTGCAGTTCATTGCTGTTGGCACACCACCCGACGAAGATGGTTCGGCAGATCTAAAATATGTTTTAGCCGTTGCCGAAACCATCGCCCAGCATATGGAACGGCCACAAATCATTATCGACAAATCTACAGTCCCAGTTGGCACTGCAGACAAAGTGAGTGCCCGCATCTCGCAAGTGCTGAGCCTGCGCCAGCGTGAAGACCTAAACTTTGATGTAGTGTCCAACCCTGAGTTCCTTAAAGAAGGCTCAGCCGTTACTGACTGTATGCGCCCAGACCGTATTGTGATCGGGACCAGCAGCACCTCAACTGAAGAGGTTATGCGAGAGCTGTATGCCCCGTTCAATCGCAACCACGAGAAAATAATTGTGATGGATGTGCGCAGCGCAGAACTGACCAAATACGCGGCCAACTGCATGCTTGCTACAAAAATCAGCTTTATGAATGAAATGGCCAATCTAGCCGAAATGCTCGGCGCAGATATCGAAATGGTTCGACAAGGCATCGGCTCCGATCCACGCATCGGTTACCAGTTTTTGTATGCAGGTGTCGGCTATGGGGGTTCTTGCTTCCCAAAAGATGTTCAAGCGCTTATCCGTACCGCTGATAGCATAGACTTCGACGCCAAGGTGCTCAAAGCTGTAGAAAGTCGTAACGATGAACAAAAGTCCGTACTGTTCAAGAAAATAACCCAGCATTTCAATGGCAGCCTAAGTGGCAAGACGTTTGCACTATGGGGTCTTAGCTTTAAGCCTAATACCGACGACATGCGTGAGGCACCTAGTCGTGTATTGATGGAAGCCTTGTGGCAGGCCGGGGCCAAGGTACAAGCCTTCGACCCCGAAGCAATGGAAGAGACACAGCGCATCTATGGCAGCCGCGATGATCTAAATCTTTGTGGAACCAAAGAAGCAGCGCTCAAAGGCGCAGATGCTTTGGTTATTGTTACTGAGTGGCAAGCATTTAAGGCGCCAGATTTTGAACTCATCAAACAGCAACTAAGTAATCCCGTAATTTTTGATGGCCGAAATCTATTCACCCCTGCGCGCATTAAAAACAAGGACATCACTTATTACTCAATAGGGCGCTGAGGCAAGTAAGCAAGATCATTCGCTGTGCGCACCCTGCTGCTTTGGCGCCGTGAATTACTCATAGCGCCAACGCACACCTCAGGAACCACAAAAGCTCCATCTACTGGCTACGGCACAATATATTATGACCCTTTCCATATTGGTTGTTGCCTACAATTGCGAAATTGAAGACTCAGCAACAATAAAATCACTATTGACGTCGACACTACATTTTGGCGGAGCAACGCTATGCATATGGAATAATGGCCCTCGCGAAATCTGCATAGAGCAGCCCGTTATGAGTAAGCTTGAAGCCTGCGGACTCAATACCGTCCTCAAACAGACAATCACAAACAAACCGTTAAGCTGGATATACAATACTTTTATTGAAAGCTGGCCAAGCGATAACTATGTAATACTGGATCATGACTCCAACTTGACAAAAGAATACTTAAGCTTCGTAACCAATACGCAGCAAACATTTGTCGGAATGCCAACCATATTAACAAAAGGAGTTCCTCGAAGCCCTTGCTCCCACGGAGTTTACTCTGCGGGACCGTACACAAAGAAAGATTATGTCACCGCAATCGGCAGTGGTATAACGATAAGCAAAGAAGCCATAAACATGGCGGTTGCAGGATCTGAGTGCAACACGGTTATTGAATTGAAGCGGGAGCATCATGCCGCATCACCACGGCTTCTTG
>NZ_WIWK01000045.1:0-42702 GCF_009600165.1 Pseudomonas sp. FSL R10-0399 | reverse complement strand
GCCGTCCCTTGCAACTGTCGGGCGGCCAGCGGCAACGGGTGGCCATCGCCCGGGCCATTGCCAGCAACCCTAAAGTGATCATTTGTGACGAGCCGGTCTCGGCCCTCGATGTCTCGGTGCAGGCGCAAGTACTGGACCTGCTGGCTGACCTGCAAGCCTCGTTGGGGCTGGCCTACCTTTTTATTTCCCATGACCTGGGCGTGATCCGCCATGTCAGTGACGAAGTGCTGGTGATGCGTCGCGGCCAAGTGGTTGAAAGCGCCCCGGTCGAAGAACTTTTTGAACATCCCAAACACGCTTACACCCAACGCCTCTTGGGCGCAGTGCCGCGTTTGCCGGGCGCCGACAGTGAGCTGGTGGTGCCACCGCTGGAAGCAGAAAGCACGGCGTTGCGATTTGACGAATCGCAACTGTGGAAGATCGCTATTTAAGCTTGAACACCTTAAGGAATTGTCATGACTACGTTGTCTCTTGTTACTGAGCAGGCCATTGCCACGATCGACACACTGAATCTCCGGGCCGATGAAATATTGCCCGCAATTGCTGCGGGGGCCGCACAACGCGAGCGTGATCGCCTGCTGCCGTTTGATGCGGTGGCGCAGATTGCCAAGGCCGGTTTTTTCACCACGCGCATCCCCGTGCGTTATGGCGGCAGCGGCGGTTCGGTCAAGGATGTGATCCGGTTATTGATCCGCATTGCCGCCGCAGATTCCAACGTCGCCCAAGCATTGCGCCCGGGGTTTGGCTTTGTCGAAGGCTTGCTGGCGTCATCCAGCGAACAGGCCGAAACCGAGCGCGAGCGCTGGTTTGCCCGCTACCTGGACGGCATCGTAGTGGGCAATGCCGGCTGGGAAGTGGGCGGTGCCAACGGCTCGATCAGCGCGCGGATCGTGCGCGACGGCGACCACTACCGGGCCACTGGCAGCAAGTATTACAGCACCGGCTCGCTGTACGCTGACTGGGTCAGCGCAGTGGCGTTGGACGAAGAGGATCAACCGGTTTCGTTTATCCTGCCGCGCAACCGCAAGGGTCTGGAGTTGCTCGACGATTTTGACGCGATGGGCCAGCGCCTGACCGCCAGTGGCACCACGCGCCTGAACAACGTGCAAGTGCTGGCTGACGAAATCCGTACACGGACGGTAGAAGAGGGCAAGCGCACAATTGTCACGCCGTTTTTGCAATTGTTCCTGGCGGCGGTTCAGGCGGGCATTGCACGCAACGCCTTGAACGACGCCGTTGCGTTTGCCAATGAGCATGCCCGGCCCATCAAGCACAGCAGCGCCAGCCGCTCGGTGGACGACCCTTATGTTGAATTGAGCGTCGGTGACATCTCGGCCCGTGCCTTCACCGCCGAAGCGGTGGTGTTGCACGCGGCAGAGTCCATTGACCGGGCATGGGCGGGCGACCTCGATCCGCATCTGGTCGACCAGGCCGCCGTCGATGTGGCGCAAGCGCAATACATTGCTGCCGAGTCGGCGCTCAAGGCTGCCGAGTTGGTGTTCGACGTGGGCGGCGCCTCGACCACAGGGCGCGGGCACAACCTGGACCGACACTGGCGCAACGCACGCACCGTGGCCAACCACAACCCACGGCACTGGAAAGCTTCTGCCGTTGGCTCATGGCAACTGAAAGGCACACCGCCACCGACCTCCGGATTGTTTTAATACGGGCTGTAGCCTTTGCCTCGCGGGTCGAAAAGATCGCGAGGCAAGCTCACTCTTACCAAACACAAAATAAGTGATTGACACTAAAGGCCCTGTAGGAGCGAGCTTGCTCGCGATCTTTTGATCTTGATCTGGCTTGTGATCTTGATCTAAGAGGCCCGGCGTAAGGCCGGAACCCTAAGTGGTCTTTGCCGCAGCAATGGATATGTACTTAAGAATACCGAGGTGGATGGTTTCACGGCTGCACGCAGCCGATCGCAGCCTTCGTACCTCGTCAGCGACTACAGTGGCCTGTCTGCTGCGCGACTGGGCGGCCCCTCCTACACTTAGCATTCAGCCTTCCTACTCGATATTCGCCTAATGCTCAGGCCGTCATAGACCCAGCCTACATCCAGCCCCAATGCCGTGATTGCACACTTGCGCACCGATAAACCCTGACGTTTTGTTACATCAGGGCGACCGCAGCGCAAGGAGTCGCGGATGTCACGCTCGCAGCCTCAGTTTTGTTTCAGCCTGACCATTGACGGCTTCGCTGATGACCTTCAAGTCTTGTCATTCAAAGGTGATGAGGCCATCAGCACGCCTTATGCCTTCGAGCTGGTACTGGTCAGCCCGCGGGCCGATCTGGATCTGGTGGCACTGCTGCATGCTCCGGCCTTTTTGGCGTATGCCGACGGCGGAGGCGGCGTTCACGGGCTCATCTATGCCATTGCCCAAGGCCAGACCCGCCAGCGCCTGACGGTGTATACCCTGACCCTCGTGCCGCAACTGGCCTACCTCGAGCATCGCACCAACCAGCGCATGTTCCAGCAACTGACGGTCGAGCAGATCATTGCCCGGCTCCTCGAGGAGCACGGCATTCTCAGCAATGCCTACGCCTTCAACCTGCACGGGACCTACCCGGTTCGCGACTACTGCGTGCAATACCACGAAACGGATCTGCACTTCATTCAGCGCCTGTGCGAAGAAGAGGGCATTCACTACCACTTCCGTCACTCAGCCCAAGGCCATCAATTGGTCTTCGGTGATGGCCAGAGGGCCTTCGCCAAACTCGATCATCCCGTGCCTTATCAGGGCGAAAGCGGCCTGGTTGCCGAGGCGCCGGTAGTCAGCTATTTCGAAGTGGGCATCAACACCCGTTCCACCCGCAGCACCTTGCGCGATTACACCTTCGAAACCGCCAGTCGCGAGATCGAGGCGAGCTACGGCCCCGACACCCAGCGCGTCGAGCGAGATCTTGAGGATTACCGCTACCCGGGCCACTTCAGCCTCGAACAGCGCGGCCAGTTGCTCAGCCAGCGGGCCCTAGAGCGCCAACGCGCTGACCGCTGTCTGGCCAATGGCGAAAGTGACGACTGCGGTTTTATCAGTGGCCATTTCATGACCCTGAGCGAGCACCCCCACGGCGACTGGAACGCGATGTGGCTGCTGACTGAAATCCATCATCAGGGCCGACAGCCGCAGGTGCTCGAAGAGACCGGGACTGATCTGGACGACAAGCCAACTGACGGGTTTACCCAGGGCTATCGCAACGACTTCGCAGCCACCCCGTGGGACGTGTTCTACCGCCCGCCACTCAAACATCTCAAGCCTCAGGTGCTGGGCCTGCTGACTGCCCGGGTCGCCGGCCCCGTCAACGACGAGGTGCATTGCGATCAGTACGGTCGGGTAAAGGTGCAGTTTCATTGGGACCGTGAAGGCCGAAACAACGACGCCAGCAGTTGCTGGCTGCGGGTGGTCTCAACCTGGGCCGGTGACAGCCATGGCGCAGTGAGCGTGCCACGGGTCGGCATGGAAGTGCTGGTGGCGTTTCTGGAGGGGGATCCGGACCAGCCGGTGATTTCGGGTTGTCTGGTCAATAGCCTCAACCCGCCTCCCTATCCGTTGCCCGCCTACAAAACCCGCAGCGTGTTGCGCAGCCGCAGCACCCCGAACGGCACAGGCTACAACGAACTGCACATTGAAGACCGACTGGGCCAGGAACTGATCTACCTGCACGCCCAGCGCGACCTTGAACAACACATCAAAAACGACTCGCTGGTGCAAATCGATGGTCAGCGCGCTGAGACCGTCACCGGCAACAGCGTTTCGGTGCTCAAAGGTGATGATCAACGCACCGTCAGCGGTGATCGCAAGGCCCAACTCAATGCCAACGATTTTCGCCAGGTAGCCGCCAGCAGCCACACCCAGGTGGGGGGCGCGCTGACGGTCGACGCGGGGATGGAAGTCACGATCAAGGCCGGTGCCCATGTGGTGTTTTCGGCAGGGGCGTGTATCTCGCTGACGGCGGGCGGCCAGCATCTGATCGTCAGCGCTGCCGGGATCTACGTCAGTTCACCGATCCTGCCCGGTGGCGTACCGATGCCCGGCACACCGGCGTTGCCCGCCGTCACCTCTACCGTTGCAGCACTGACTGCAGCCGTCTTGACCCCGACCCAAATCAGCAGCCTCAAGCGCAACGCACCTTTCTGCGAAGAGTGCGAAAAATGCAAAGGAGGCGTTTGTGACATCTGAGCCTTTAACCCCCCGGCAATGGCTGACAGACCACCCGCTGTGCCCCGGCGAAAGCCTGTACGCGGTCATCAGTTCCACCAGCGATGCCGACCCGCTAGCGGCCTACCGCCAACAAGGTGGAGTCGAGCCACCAGACAGGCTGTGGGCTGACACTGCCTATGCCGACTGGCTCCCGGTCATGCCTTATCTACTGAGGCTGACGCCTGACAGTGAGTTCATCCAGTGGGCGGAGCAAATCGATGCTGACGATTGGGGCTGGTTGGCCATCTCCACGGCCAGCCCGCAACGTATTACCGAACACTTGCGCAGTTTGACCCAGGTCCTGATGCCTGCTGGTGAAGCCGTGTTTTTGCGGTTCTGGGACGGTCGCCACTGGCTGCCCATCCTCCAGCATTTGGGCACAGCGACCCGTGATGTCTTGCCGGTCTTCGACCGCTACTGGATCAACGGCCAGCCGGTCACGGTGGGGCAGGGTGAGGTGCTTGCCGCGCAAGCATTCCCGTGGTGGCAAGTGCCCGGTGACCTGCTCGACAGCCTCGCTGAGCAGGACCTCAACACCGTAATCGACAACCTCATGCAGTGGCTCAAAGACGCTCACGCGCCGTTGTATGCATCGATTGGCGAAGCCCATTTGCGGCTGAAAGTCGAGCATTTCGTACAGCGCTCATCCCCTACACAACGTAAAAACAGCGGGCTCTTGTTGGCTCATGTGCAGCAAGAGGTTTGTGCGTAACCATGATCACGATTATCGGCAAAATGCTTCTGACTATTGGCGACACCCAGCCTGACGTAAAGCAGGTTTTGCAAGAGCTAGAACACTGCATCGAAGGCTATCGGGATCGGGCGGACTCCTGGTACGGCGGCATGATCGATGTCGAGCAAATGTTTCGTGTCGGCGATGAAGTAGTGACCCGTGACAAGGACGATCAAGCGCCGGCGGAAATGTATGCCCAATGCCAGCGCGATTCTACCGTGACGTTGGTCCACGCCTTTGAAGCAGCGCGTTTTATACCCATAGGCAATACCCAAGTGCGCTTGGTGCCAGTGGGGGGTGGAGTCGAGATCAAAGCGTTGATTGATGCCACCGGTATCACGCGTGTCGAGGGCTGCCTGCCCAATCAGCAATACCACGTCACCTTTTACCCGCAGATCACTTCTGAGCAGCTAGATGCGTTTTTTAACTCTTATCAGGAGGTGCTCAGTGACCTGAGCCAGTGGCTGAGTACCCAGTGGGACACTGAATATCTGTCGCTCTGGCAAGCTCATCAGGAAGCCGATGCACTGGGACGTTCCTGGATCGAGATCAAGAGCCAGTGGAGTGGCCTTATCAAGTCATTGTTGGCCGTGTGGGATGACATCGTTGGTTTCTTGAAGCTGATTAGCCGCCCCCAGCAGAGCTACGAAAAGTTCAAAAAGTTCCTCAGCGAAGAGCAACTGAAGTTGCTCTTGAATGCCTCCAAAGAAAAACTGGAAACCGCGCTGCTAATTGCCAGCGATGAGCCACTGATGTGGTCTTATTTCTCAGCCTTGATCGCCTGGCTCAAACTATTACCGCCCCAAGTTCGTAGCGAGATACAAGCGCGCCTCACCACTGACGTTCTGATCAATATCGTCCTCGGCATCATATTCAGTGGGGGGATTGGCCTGGCTGTACGGCTCTCTATCAAGGGGGCCAACACTGTGGTTGAAAGCGCAAAAGCGACTCGATTGCTGGAAGGTTTTGTCGACCTGCTGATGCGCACCAGCAAAGCGCGATCCACTCACCACGCCACAGTGGGCAAGCCGATTTTGCTGCAAAGCGAGGGTCGCCTGGATCCAGGATTGAAGGCTGATCTGGATATCAAACCGCAGAGTGGCCTAACCCCCGCCCAAAGCATCCCTGATGCCACGGTTATAGCCCGAAGCAAATCCAAGGCGAGAACCACGCTGGAGGTGGTCGAGCACGTCGACGATGCCCCGTCGCAATCCAGGGCCCCCAACGGCAAACCTGCCGAACCTGCCAAAGACACCCAAACCCACGGCTGCCCGGTTTCAATGGTCACCGGTGAAGAACTCCTGACCCTGACCGATGGCGTGCTCAACGGCGCGCTGCCCCTTGAGTGGACGCGCCTGTATCGCACCAGCGCGGTCGAAGTAAACGGCGATTTGGGCTTTGGCTGGAGCCACACACTGTCCCACCGCCTGCAACGCGAAGGCGACGAACTGGTGTGGACTGACCAAGAGAATCGTCAGACCCGCTTTCCGCAGCCCAGCGCACAACGCCCGGCCATCATCAACAGCTTGGCCAAGGCGGCGATTTACCTGGGCGACCATGATGGCGAGTTGATCCTCGCCCACGCCGGTAAAAGCAGCCGCTTCTATCACTTCAACGACCTGCGACTGATCGCCATCAGCGACGCCTACGGCAACCGGCTGAAAATTACCTACCAGCAAGGGCGACTGCACCGCATAGACAACGGTGCCGGCCGCGCCTTGCTGCTGCGCTACACCGACGCACGCCTCAGCGCTGTTGACTACCAGCAATACGATGACAGCCGTGAATTTGCCGAGCGCTCAAATGACCACTACGCCAAGTGCGGGATTCACCTTGAGCGCTGGTCAACTCTCTACACGCAGGTCACCTATCGATACAACGCTGCGGGGCAACTGATCAGCGCGAGCAATGCGCTGGAAGAAACCGAGCACTACCGCTATGACGCCCAACACGTCATCCAGGAACGGCAACTGGGGGGTGGCGCGGCGTTTTACTGGCAGTGGCAACACACGGGCAAGCAGGCACGTTGCATCCGTCATTGGGCTAACTTCGGGCAGATGGACGCCACCTACGAATGGGACGACCAAGGCTCGGTCACGGTTAAAAACCGGGACGGCAGCCAGCAAGTGTATGTGCATGACGACAATGCGCGGCTAGTCAGCCAGATCGACCCGGATGGCGCTGAGCACCAAAAGGCCTACGATGACAAAGGCCGCCTGATCGCTGAAAAAGACCCGCTCGGCGCTGTTACCGAATACCAGTACAACGAGGCCGGGCAGCTTACGGCACTGATCCCGCCCACTGACGAACCAACGTTCTACAGCTACTTCAATGGCCATGTGCGCAAAGTACAGCGCGGTCTTGCCAGTTGGAAATATGAACGCAACAACCAGGGCGACATTACCTGCCAGACCGACCCGGACGGCAATCTAACCCACTACAAATACACTGCCAAAGGCCAACTCAGCGGCCTGTACTACCCGGACGGGAGCCAGCACACACTGACCTGGAACCCGCTTGGGCAACTGCTCGACGAAACACTGCCAGACGGCACGCAACGGCGTTATCGCTACGATGCACAGGGTCGCACCATCACCCGGCAGGACGAGCGGGGCGCCCTCACTCAATACCAGTGGGACGCTGCCAACCGTCTCAGCCAAATCATCTTGCCCGGCGGTAAAACCCGCGCCTGGAGCTACAACGCCTACGGCAAAGTCACGGCCGAACGCGATGAGCGCGGCCATATCACCCGCTACGAATACGCCGACAACCTGCACCTGATCAGCCGCCGCATCAACTCTGATGGCAGCCAGCTCAACTACCGCTACGACAACGCCCGCTTATTGTTGACCGGTCTCGAAAACGAGCGGCACGAGCACTACCAGCTTGAGTACTACCCCAACGGTTTGATCCAGCAAGAAATCGGCTTTGATGGCCGTAAAACTGCTTATGCCTACGACCTTAAAGGGCAGTTGCTGGAAAAGACCGAATACCCGGACGCAGAACATCCTGACAGTGCTCCGCTGGTCACTGCCTACGCGCGCGACCCTGCAGGGCGGCTGACAAATAAAACCCTGCCTGATGGCAGCGAAATCACCTACACCTACGACACTTTGGGTCGCTTGACTGCCGTCGACGATGGTGCCTGGCCGCTGGCCTACGAATACGACCTGCAAGATCGCCTTGTCAGTGAGCATCAAGGCTGGGCGACCCTGCGTTATCAGTACGACACACTCGGCCAACTTAGCGACTGCCGTCTGCCCGATGGCAACCGTCTGCACTACCACTATCAAAAAGGCGGCGCCCTCAAAGGCATCGACCTCAACGGCAAAACCCTCACCGGGCATCGCTACGAAGCGGGGCTGGAAACCGTCCGCCAACAAGGCTACGTGGTCAGCCACTACCAATACGACGAACAAGGCCGGCTGCAAGACCACGCCGTCAGCCAACTGAATGCCCGTGGCGACATCGATGGTCAGCCGCTGTACCGCCGTCACTATCGCTACGATGCCAATGGCAACCTCAGCCTGCTCAGTGACAGCCGTAAAGGACAGAAAAGCTACGCCTACGACCCGCTCGACCGCCTGACCGAAGTACGCGGCCAACTGACCGAACACTTCGTCCATGACCCAGCGGGCAACCTGCTCGACCAAAGCATCGACGGCCAACGGCACAGCCGCCACGCCAATATCAAAGGCAACCGCCTGCTGATGCAAGGCGACAGCCATTTTGAGTACGACGCCTACGGCAACCTGCGCCAAGAGCGACGCGGAACAGGCCAACGCCTGACCCGCGACTACCGCTACGACAGTCAGCAGCGCCTGATCGGCATCACCTTGCCAGACGGCAGCCAGGTGACGTACCGCTACGACGCTTTCGGGCGGCGTATCAGCAAAGACCATGGTGGCACCACTACGCAATATCTCTGGCAGGGCGAACGCCTGATCGCCGAAAGCGCCCAACAAAAAGGCCTGCGTGGCATCAGCCACTACTGCAGCTACTTATACGAACCGGGCACCTTCAAGCCGCTGGCCTTGCTCCAGGGGGAAGGCGACGCAGCACAGGTTTACCACTACCAACTCGACCACCTGGGCACGCCACAAGAACTCACCGACCATCGCGGCCAAATTGCCTGGTCTGCTCATTACCGGGCCTACGGCAACGTCCTCAAACTCGACAAGGCCGAAATCACCAACCCGCTGCGCTTTCAGGGCCAGTATTACGACGAAGAGAGCGGACTACACTACAACCGCCATCGCTACTACAATCCAAACACCGGCCGCTACCTCACCCCCGACCCGATCAAACTCGCGGGCGGGCTGAACAGCTACCAGTACGTGCCCAACCCGACAGGGTGGGTGGATCCGTTGGGGTTGTGTAGTGAAGGTGGTGTCAAGTCAAATAGTGGGCTTGGTACCGATTCATCAAAAGTACACGCAGCTATTGATGACGGCGCACCCGCAGTTCCTGGCTTTGAAACAGGTTACTTGTACCGGGGGGATACACGATCGCATGAAACTATATTCAAAGAAGGTTTCCAAAGTAAGGGAGATAGCACGGACTTGGAGTTGCATGTGTTTGATAATAATACGCCTCCCAGTAATTTTGTGAGTACGTCTATCTCTCCTGAGGTGGCTATCGACTTTGGAACAGTGTATAGAACAAAGAGAGGATATCTTTATACATTGCGCTTGATGAGCGGGCGAGACGTAAACCGTGAATTAGGAGGGAAAGTGCCATTTCCTGAAGAGATGGAAATTGCTATCCCAGGAAACATAAGAAAGGAAGATGTGTTAGGAGTTACTCCGTTAAATGCTGATGGAACTCACATGGGCTATTCTATTCCTAATCTCGCGAGGGAATAAAAGTGGATGATCGAGAAATTGCGGTAAAAATTGACGGCCTCTTAGTAAAAGCAAAGCTGTCATATGACGTTGAGTCGTCCTGCATTGATTTGGCTGTAAATGGGGCTGTGTATTCTTGTTGTGCAGAAAACTTATTTTCGAGCTTTATAAAATTAAGAGCCATGTTGTCAAATATTGAGTTCTTTTGTAAGGGGGCGAAAGTCAATGTTCATCCTTCAAGAGCCTCTTCGCAAATGTCATCAGGGCTTTTGGCGTATGAGCTGACCCTTGGGAAGCAAGCTTTCAGGGAGAATTTGGTCAATATTTTTGACTATGATGCTGAAGGAGTTACTAACGATCCACTCGTTCAGCGCGAATTTTTTGAACGCTGGATTAAATCTTTAAGATGAAGTCGTCAGGTTTGGTTTGTTAATCAAAATAATGCTCTTTTAAAAAGTTGTTCACCTAATGCTGCTTGAAAATACTCCACTCTGTAGGAGCGAGCTTGCCTCGCGATCTTTTGACTATTTAAAAGATCGCGAGGCAAGCTCGCTCCTACAGGGTTTTGTTGTTACCGCAAGGCAGTTTTCAAATCGACAAATGCAACACGCGTTCATCTTGCTTGGGTTCTGTTGCGCTGCGTTTGTTGACTTTTAATTCCCCGAGGTTGATCAGCAAGGTGCGGGTGACGTTGCGACTCAGCCCCAGCAGTTTGGCGGTGTGGACCTGGTTGTGGTGGCAAAAACGATAGGCCGCACGCAGCAGGCTGCGCTCGACGTTTTCGTGGAGGTTGTCAGACTGGCTTTCGAACAGCCGCTGGAATGCATGTTCCAGCAGTTCTTCGGCGCTCTGGTCGCTGTTGACGCTGCTGGTTTCTGGTCGGGTGATGCGCAGGTTGGACATGCGCAGGTCGTCACTTTGGATTACACCGTCGCGGCAGATCAGCAGGGTGTGGTGGATGACGTTTTCAAGTTCGCGGATGTTGCCCGGCCAGTTGGAGTGCGCGAGTTTTTGCTCTGCCTCCGGGCTCAGTACGACGTCGCCATAACCCAGTCGACGGCTGTAGGTGTCGATGAAGTAGCGGGTCAGCGGGAGGATGTCGCCGGGGCGTTCGCGCAGTGGGGTGAGTTCCAGGTTGACCACGTTCAGGCGATAGAACAGGTCTTCGCGAAAGTGCCCGGCGTTGATGGCTTTTTCCAGCTGTACGTTGGTGGCCGCCAGGACACGGACGTTGATGGGAATGCTTTTGCGCGAGCCCAGGCGGACCACTTCGCGCTCTTGTAGAACACGCAGCAGCTTGACCTGAATCGGCATTGGCAAATCACCAATTTCATCGAGAAACAGGGTGCCGCCGTTGGCTTCTTCGAACCAGCCTGCCTTGGCGCCCAGCGCGCCGGTAAAGGCGCCTTTCTCATGGCCGAAGAGTTCGGATTCCACCAGCGATTCTGAGAACGCACCGCAGTTTACGGCCAGAAAAGGCTGGTGTTTGCGCGCGCTGAGGTTGTGAATATGGCGCGCAATCAGTTCTTTGCCGGTGCCGGTTTCACCAATGATTAGCACGCTCGCATCACTGGGCGCGATTTGTTGCAGGTGCTGGAGCAAGGCTTTGGACTTGGGGTCTTCAAAGACTTGCGCAGTTGCCCGGATCGAGGTGGCCAAGGCTGGGGAAGGGGGGAGGGTTAGCAGTTGCATGTCGGTCCCTATGAATAAAATGTCGGGATGGGGGACGTGCCGTTAAGTGCCCAGTCGCCCAGTTCCTGAAGCTTGTAGTCCAGAGGGTCGTGCAGGCTCTGCGTGCGCAGGTTGCGCCAGTGCCTGTCGAGCGCCACGGAGGTTTGCGTCGCGCGCGCTCCGGTGACCTCGAAGACCTTGCTACACAACTCCAGGCCATTGCGGCTGGCGGCCACTTTGGCGGTAGCAATGGCGATGGCGACTTCACCGCGCTCTTCACTGGTCAGCGCCGGGCCTTTGGCCCAGGCCTCGTCCAGTACGGCTCCGGCGCGTTCGACCAGCAAGCGGGTGCTTTCCAGAGCGACCCAAAAGTCGCCGTAATGGCCAAGAATGTATGGGTCCTGAGTGTTTTGGGTAGCGCTGGATTTAAACCAGGGCCGGGTTTCTTCCAGGGTGTAGCGGCGCGCTTCTTCAAAGGCGCCTTCGGCGATGCCGAGAAAAATATTGGCGAAATGCAGTTGGGCTATCAGCGGCCGCAGGCAGGCAAAGGGCGTGCTCAGCGGGCCGGGATCGAGCAGCAAGTCCGAGTCTTCAACCCGTACACGCTGGAACGTCACGCTGCCGCTGTCGGTCTGACGCTGGCCCATGTTGTGCCAGTCGTTGTGCAAGGTAATGCCCGAGCGGGCGCTGGGGATGGCGGCTATCAGCAGCTTGCCGCCTGCGCTTTCGTCAATCGCAGAGGCAATCAGCATTTCAGAGTCGTTGGCGCCGGAGCAGAAGCTTTTTTTGCCGGAGAACTCACGCCAGCCTTCACGCTCCTTGACCACGGTGCGGGTGTCCAGCGGGTTGAGGGTATTGCCCCAGAACCAATTTTTGTTCGCCGTCAGCTTGAACCAGGTTTGCCATTGCGAGGGCTTGGCGAACAGTCGCACAGTGGCCAGCATCAGGTGATGGAAGCCGAAGACATGGGCAATAGAACTGTCCACCCGTGCAAATTCGCGCACCACTTCAAACGTTTCGGACCAGGTGGCGTTGAGGCCGTCGAACTGGCCCGGAATGCTCATGGCCAGCAGGCCGCTGTCGCGCAAAAGATTACGTTGGTGCTTGGGCGTGCCGCCTTGGGCATCACGCTCCACCGCGGTCAGGGCGAACTCGACTGCCAGCTCTCGAGCGATGTCCAACGGTGCCTTCCTGGCATTTAGCTGTGTGACAGTCACGTGTGTTCACCTCGTTTGAATGTCGCCCCCCGACGTCGTGTCAGGGGGTTGCCAGAAGGCTGCGGGTTATTTCACTTGGCCGTAATCACCGACAGCTTGGTGATCCCGGCGCGCTCAATCGAGGCCATGGCGCGTGCCACTTCGCCGTAGTTCACACCGTTATCGGCTTGCAACTGCACGCGAACTTCCGGGTCTTTGGCCTTGGCCGCCTGCAGGTTGAACTCCAGCAGGCCCGCTTCAACTTCATCCTTGTTGATGAACACTTTGCCCTGATCGTCGATGCTCACCACCAGCGGATCTTTTTGCTCCACGGGGGCGACCGAGTCGGTCTTGGGCAGATTGATCGGAATCGCGTTGGTCAGCAGTGGCGCGGTGACGATAAACACCACCAGCAGCACCAGCATCACGTCGACCAGCGGCGTGACGTTGATTTCACTGAGTACTTCGTCGTTGTCTTGGGTTGAAAAGGCCATCTCAGGATGCCTCCTTCACTTTTTGCGCGGGCGCGGCAGACTTGTTCAGCACCGGGTGCAGGTGCACACGGAAGGCGCTCTTCTGGGCCAGGCTGTAGAAGTCGTGGGCGAAGTCGTCAAGGTCAGCAGCGGTCAGTTTCAGGCGACGCAGGAAGTAGTTGTAAACCAGCACCGCAGGGACTGCGACCGCGATCCCGACGCCGGTGGCAACCAGCGCTGCACCAATCGGGCCCGCCACAGTTTCAAGGCTGGCAGAGCCGGCGGCGCTGATGCCTTTCAAGGCTGACATGATGCCCCACACGGTGCCGAACAGACCGATAAAAGGCGAGGTGCTGCCGATACTGGCGAGGATCGCCAGGCCGGTTTCCAGCGAGCGACGTTCACGCACAATTTGCTGGCGCAGCGAGCGCTCAAGGCGGTCTTGATGGTTGATGTTGTGCGCCAGGTCATTGGCCTGTGGCGCATCGGTCACTTGAATGGCGGCATAGCCGGCTTGGGCTACACGGGCAGCAGCACCCGGCGCCGTGCTGGCCAGCTCGGCGGCCGAGTCGAGGCTGGTGGCGGCCCAGAATTGTTTGAGGAAGCGACGGTCCTGGTTTTTCAGGCGGCTGAACTGCACGCCTTTAAGCAAGAACAGGCCCCAGGTGGCCACCGAGAAAATAATCAGCAGCCAGATGACCGCATGTTCAATGGATTCAAAGGGGGAAGCGATAAGGTTCATGGTTCAGGCTCTCTAAATTAGGTCATCAAAACGGTCAAGGCGCCGCGTCTTTTTCAGGACGCTCGCGGTGTAAAAATTGAGGTCCGGGCTTATTTGATTTTGAAATCAATCGGCACGCTGACCCAGCCGTCAATCGGGTCATTGCCTTGTTTGGCCGGGACAAAACTCCAGCGCTTCACCGCATCCTTGGCTGCGTTGTCGAGTTGGTCGCGACCGCTGCTTTTCTGGATCTGGATTTCGCCAGGCTTACCGCTGGCCAACACGTGGACCCGCAGCAGCACAGTGCCTTCCCAGCCACGGCGCATGGCCAGTGACGGGTATTCCGGCGCCGGGTTGTGCAAATAGCCGGCATTGGCAGAAGCCGGGGTTATTGGCGCGGGGGCTGGCGGCGCGGGTGGAGCAGGGGGTGCAACCGGTTGCGGCGGCGCTGGCGGTTGTTCAACAGGCTTGGCCACGGGTTTAGGCACAGGCTTGACCACCGGCTTGGGTTTTGGGATCGGCTTGGGCGGTGGCGGTTTTACGGCCAGTTCGTCTTCTACAGGCGGAGGTGGCTCGACCACGGGCTGAACAACCGGCTCGGGCGGAGGCGGTTCCACCACAGGCGGTGCCGGTTGAGAAAACTCGATGGTCATAGGCGGCACTTCCGGCGGCACGATCGGCAATACCGGCGTCGGGTTCTGACTGATCCAGTAAATCACCGCACCGTGCAGTGCCAGTGCGAAAACCCCCAGCAGCACTGCTTCACGGCGGCTCAGGATGCGCTTGGGCGTACTCTGCAGGCGCGACAATGACAGTGGGCCGCGAAACGTGCGCCCAAGATCAAGCAGTTCGCCGCCGGGGCCCTGGCGCCAGAGCACATCCAGCGCGCTGGCAGTTTGGACATTGGCCATTAATAACTCCTGGCTTTTAGCAAAACGAAGTCGTATTCGCGATCAATACACTCCACTGAATGCACTTAGTTGCCGAAGCAAACAGGCATGCGGAAAGTAATAGCAAGAGCCATACCAACTAGTAAAAGCGCCGTAAATCGGGAGTGTTTTGTTAATTGTCAGACACAACAGTGTGGTTAATTCAGCGCATTGTTCATGCACTGTTGCTGGAGCAACACGTGTTGAACAGTAGACAGGCTAAAACCCTCTGGCGCGGGCATCACGGCAGAGAAGGCACGTGATGCAAATGCATATGCACTGATCAAATTGTTATAAGAAAATTTCAAAACAGGTCGACTGTTGAAATGCAAACAGCCCCTTTACAAACTGTTTGGTTGACACCTGAAAGTTGCTCTTTAATTGCCGGAAATCGCTGTTTTTGGGCTGGCACGAACTCTGCAAAAGTCCGTGTGAGAGCGAGACTATACGAATAGATGCTCCACTCACTAACAGGCAGGAGCATTAATAATGAACAGTGCGTCAGAAAGGCGAGTATTACGACGTAGTGCACTGGCGACAGCTTCCAGCATGGGAATTCTCCTGATGCTGGTTCAGGCCACAGCGGTGGCTGCCGAGGACAAAGATCCTACGTTAGCCACGGTGGTGGTGACCGGCGCCGAGGCCAGCGAGGCGCAGAAAGCGCAAAAAGAACTGAAGAAAGTGGCGGGCAACACCGCCGTGGTGGACAACCGGGACATCGAGCGCGGTCGCGCAGCCAATGCCGAAGACGTTCTGGCCTTGCAACCCGGTGTGTTCGCCCAGGCCACCAGTGGGTCTAGCGCCAACAAAATTTCCATTCGTGGCTCGGGGCTCAATACCTTCTATCAAGGCTATGTGCTGGGCATCAAATTCCTCTTTGACGGCCTGCCGCTGACCGGGCCGGGCGGTACTCAGGAAGACATGCTGGACATGCAAGCGGTGGACCACACTGACGTGCTGTACGGCGCTAACGCTTACCTTTACTCCGCCTTGTCGCTGGGCGGTGCCATCAACTTTGTGAGTAAAACCGGGCGCACTGATCCAGGCAATTACGCGCGTTTTGAGGCGGGCAGTTACGGCTATCAAAAGGAGCAATTAAGCACCGGTGGGGTCGTGGGTGATGCTGATTACTACGTCAGTGTTCTGCACAACCAGCGCGATGGTTATCAGGACGACACGTCCAACAAAGGCCAAGGCCTGGTCGCCAATTTTGGCTACGTGTTCAACCCAAAGCTGGAAACGCGATTCTTTGTGCGTTATCGCGAAGAGACCCTGACCCAGGGCAACACGCTGACCAAGTATCAGCTCAAGCATGACCCGACCAGCAACGCCGTGCCGATTGGTCGCAAGAAAGACGGCTCGACCCTGTTGGGCAGCAAGACCACCTACACCTTTGACGATAACGCCAAGCTGGAAGTGGGCCTGGGCTACAACGACTATCCGCTGTTGAACGGCTGGCGCTACAGCCCGTCCCCCCAAGACTGGCGCTCCAAAGATATCAACCTGACCCTGCGCTATCTGCGCACGGGCGACACGTTCCTGGGCTTGCCCAGCGACAGTAGCGTGACGTTCAGCAATACCCAGTCTTACCTGGCGGACGTGAAGTCCCACAGTCGGGTTACCGGTGCAACGCTACAGAAAACCGATTACACCGGCTCTCGCGATACGGTGTTCTCGTTGGGGAACGAGTTGCAGTTGGGCGACAAAACCTGGCTGTCCAGCGGGCTCTCGCTGATCAATATCAAACGCAAGGCCGACATTAAATACACCACCGGCGTTAATACCAGTGCCTTCCCCAACGGCGTTGAATACACCGAAACCGATCTGGCCCCGCGTCTAGGCTTGCGCTATCAACTGACACCGGAATTCGAGCTGTTCGGCAACGTCAGCCGTTCGGTCGATCCCCCCGTTACCTGGCAACTGGGTAGCACCGGGACCCCCTACATTCGCGATGTCCGCCCGCAAAAGGCCAACACCGTGGAGTTCGGGATTCGCGGCGGTCATGGCATGTTTGACGGCAGCCTGACCGTGTACCGTTCATGGGTGCAAAAGGAATTGCTCTCGGTGGTCGTGCGTCAGGCCACGGCGACTCAGGACCAATTGGTGGCCACCTCCAACGGCAGCCCGACCATTCACCAGGGGATAGAGGCGGGGCTCAACGCATTGCTCTGGGAAGGCAAAAATGGCGACACGGTGTCGTTGCGTCAGGCTTACACCCTGAACGACTTTTACTACCGCCACGACTCAACGTTTGGCGACAACCAGTTGCCGGGGCTGCCGCGTCAGGTTTACCAGGCCGAGCTGCAATATCGGCAAGCGGGTGGTTTCTACGCACAACTCAATGCGCGTGCGGCTTCCAGTTATTACGTCGACTTTGCCAACACCCTGAGTGCGCCGTCCTACACCCTCTGGGGAGCTAAAGTCGGTTACGAAGCCCCGAGCAAAAAATGGGAAGTGTTTGTGGATGCCCGCAACCTGACCAACCAGCGCTACGCTACGGCGACCAACACCGCGTATGACGCCAAGGGTCAGGACTCGGCCAACTTCTATCCGGGCGACCCGTTCAACGTCACTACCGGCGTTTCGTTCCACTTCTGACAGGTGAAGATCAAAGAATCGCGAGACAAGCTCGCTCCTACAGTTTTTTCGCACGATTCAAATTCCCTGTAGCCGCTGACGAGGTACGAGGCTGCGATGCGGGCCGCAGGACCGCCGTCCGGGATCGCTGCCACCCATCGCAGCCTCATTCTTCGGCAGCGACTACAGGGCATTTGGCAGGCTTTGGCATTGTGCAAATACCGCTCTCCAAGCCAAAGGTTTAGAGTGGTGCCCAGGTTTGGATCGGGCGAGCACGGCGTTATGAATATTCGATTTCTGCAGACCTTCGTTTGGGTCGCACGGCTTGGCAGTTTTCGCCTGACCGCAGAGAAGCTTTCAACCACCCAGGCGGCGGTTTCCAGTCGCATTTCAGTGCTTGAAAACGAGCTTGGGGTGCAGTTGTTTCAGCGTGATTCGCGGGGGGTGAGCCTCACGCGCGAAGGTCAGAAGGTGTTGGGCTATGCCGAACAGATGCTCGCGACCCAGCAGCGTTTGTTGCAATCGCTCGGCCAGACAGACAGCTTCGCCGGGCGCTTGCGCATCGGGGTCATGGACACGGTGATCCACAGTTGGCTCAGCGATCTGATCAGCGCCATAAGCCGCGATTACCCTCAGGTTGAAGTCGAGTTGACGGCGGATACGGCGTTAAATCTCAACGAGCAACTGCTCAAGGGGCATCTGGACCTTATTTTTCAAACTGATCTGGTGCGTGCCGACGGGGTGCGCAATGTACAACTGGCCAGCTACCCGCTGAGCTGGGTCGTGTCCAAGGGCAGCCCGCTTGATCGCCGCTATGCAAGCCTTGCAGACCTCTGTCAGGAACGCTTGCTGACCTTTTCGCGGTTATCGCGGCCACATCAAGACATGCTTAATTTCCTGCACCAGCAAGGCATTGCGACGCCCAGGGTCAGTTGCATCAACTCAGTGGCGGCGATCATCAAACTGGTGGCTGACGGCTTTGGCATAGGCGCGCTGCCACCGGTGCTGGTCAGCCGTGAACTGCACAGCCAAGCCTTGGTTGCGTTGCCCATGGAGGCTCCACCAGGGTTTGCGGTGTTTGCCTGTTGGCGCGTCGGAGCAGGGCTGGAATTGAACGAAGCTGTGGTCAATTTGTGTCAGCGTGTGGTCGCGGATTATCAGCGCAGCGTGTCGCACGACCATTTTGTATTGCCTGGCAACTGATACGTATTTTTTCGCCATATCTGCGTCTGTTATGAGTGCAGATCAAAGCGCACAATTCCCATCAACCTCTCGAGACAGGCAAGAGCGTGAGAGCCAAGCAATACTCACCTTTTTGCCGCCCGATGTGCTGCACCTGTTTTATTACGTAGGTTTGACGGGGAAATGTGATGGGTAAGATGGCGTGGTTTTTAGGCGGTTTTTTAATACTGACCATCGGTATCGGTATTTTGGCGACCATTCCGCCGGGTTGATCAGATGTTTCCACTCAGATGCGGGCATACCTGTGTTGCCCGCTCTGCCAATCACACTTCGACGACGCCCGCAGGTTGAATGCGTTTATTCGATCGTAAAATCGACCGCGTAGTTATAGGGGTAGACGTCTGAGTGCTGTCTTAACCGGGAATTGCAATCTCCTGGGCCGATGACGCTATGAGTCCAGAAGTAATTAACTCTTGGCGACTGATGAAGATACGACTTTTCATAGGCGTATAAGAAGCTGGTTTCAAACTGCAGTATTTCATTGCCAATGCTGTAGGCGAACCGGGTTTCAAAGAAGGGTTTTTTGACACCGTATTCAATCAATATGTCGCCCTTGAAGTGGGGGGCTGCATGGAATTGGAAAACATTTCTGCTGTGGGCGGAAAACTCAGGAGGGAAGCTTCCCTCTCTGCCGCTGTGGGTGCCTTCTATTCTTTTTAGTTCATGCGCTGTGTTGTTGATAACGCGCAAGTTAACTATCAGTGTGTCGGTGAATTTGCTATTCATTTTTGAGATCCTTCTCATTGGGTGAATAGCTGAAGATTAGAGCCTTAACTTAGGTGTTGCTGGTGTCACCGTCTTTTCATTGATGCCGATAGTTCGTTTTTTAAGGTAAGAATCATCTTGGTTGTTTCTCAGGCAGATGCAGCTTTTTCTAGTACGAGCTTTTGGGCAGCAAGAGTTCTGCACACAGTCCGCCCCCTTCGCGGTTGCTGAGGCCAAGCGAGCCCCCCAAGGCAATTGCCAATTGCTGGGCTATCGCCAGCCCGAGCCCGGTGCCGCCCGTGTCGCGATTGCGTGAGCTCTCAACCCGGTAGAACGGCTTCAACACTTCGCGCAGCTCTTCGGCTGAAATACCCGGCCCGCGATCAAGCACTTTGATTGATACGTTGCCGTTGGCTTCAGCGCTGACGACCAACTCGGCCGCTCCAGAAAACTTCAAGGCATTGTCCAGCAAGTTGATCAGTACCCGGCGCAGGGCGTGGGGGCGGGTTTCGATGGGGGAGCCATAGCTGCCACTGCTGTTAACCGCCTTGCCCACGTCTTGATAGTCGAACACAATGCTGTCGACAAAGGCATCCAGGTCAAGCTTGCAGTTGGCCTCGGTTGAGCCGTGCACGCTGCGGGCGTAGGCCACACCCTCGCGGACCAGATGTTCCATTTCCCCCAGATCACTCAGCAGTTTGTCGCGCTCGATCGAGTCGTCCATAAACTCGGCGCGCAGTTTCATGCGAGTAATGGGGGTCTGCAAATCGTGGGAAATGGCCGCGAGAATTTGCATGCGCTCTTTGAGGTAGTCTGCGATGCGCTGCTGCATGGCATTAAAAGCCACGGCGGCATGGGCGACCTCGGTCGGGCCGCTTTCGTCCAGATGCTGGATGCGGGCATTCGGGTCCAGGCTTTCTACCGCCCGCGACAGCCGGCTGAGCGGGCGTATCGCCAGCCTCACCGCCATCCAGGTGCAACCCAGCAGCAGCGCCAGTTGCAGCACCAAAACTACCGGTAGCCACAGGGCCACGGGAATGTCGGCCGGGCGCACGTCAATGGTCACGGGGTTGCCGTCAGCCAGTTGCAAAAAGACCTGATAGTGCGGGCGCACGCCGGGGATGTCGGCAAAGGTCAGGGCGTAATGTTGGCCCAGCGTGTCTTTGATCGAGGAGGCCGACATGGGCGGGTCTGCAGTGTCCATGGGCACACCGCTGTCACCTTTGGTCAGCAGGTACTGGTAATGCTCCCGATTCAGGCGCGATAGCCAGGCCTGACGCTCTTCGGCGGGCAGGCGGTCCAGGATGGCAACGGACGTTGAAATGTCGTTTTCCATGTTGTTGAGCATGGTCGAACGGGCGCTCAAATAGCGCTCATAGAACTGCACGCTGAACGACAGACCATTTGCCAGCAGCAGACTTACCAGAAAGATCAGCGACAATTGCGACGCCAGGGTCTTGGGCCAGCGCAGCCATTTCATAGTGATGCACCGAGCATTTTCACGGGCAGTGAGAACACATAGCCTTCACTGCGCACTGTTTTGATACAGGCCGGTTCGCGGGCATCATCGAGCAAGCGTTGACGCAAACGACTGACCAGCAGGTCGATGGATCGATCAAACAAGTCGGCATCACGGCCCTGTGTCAGGTTGAGCAATTGATCGCGGCTGAGGACCCGCTGAGGATGGTCAAGAAACACCCGCAGCAGGCGGTATTCGGCGCCACTGAGGGCGACCATGGTGTCGTCCTCATCCAGTAAATGGCGGGCGCTGGTGTCCAGCCGCCAACGACCAAAAGCCAACAAGCTGCCACTGTCGGTGACCTGCAAGTTGGGTGGCAACATGCGCGTACGCCTTAAAACGGCGTTGATCCTTGCGAGCAGTTCACGGGCAGCGAAAGGTTTGACCAGGTAGTCGTCGGCGCCCATTTCGAGGCCGATAATGCGGTCGGTTTCGTCACTGCGTGCTGTCAGCATTAATACCGGCGTGGCCTTGTGCTTGCCGGCGCGCAGTTCGCGGCACAGCAACAAGCCATCATCACCGGGCATCATGATGTCCAGCACAATCAGGTCGACAGGTGTGTTTTCCAGAAAGCTGCGCATTTGCCTGCCATCGGCAACGACAGTGGTGCGCAGACCGTTCTTTTTCAGGTAATTGCCCACCAGTTCGCGAATCTCACGATCATCGTCAACGATCAGGATGTGATCGACATGCTCCATGGCTTTAATCTCTCGCGGGTGGTTGGTGAGGCGCATCATAGCCAGAGACCGCGCTCTTGCCTGCAGGCCTTTGTATTTCAGTGTATCTGAGGTTTTACAGATACATCCTGAGGCAAAATTCTTCAGGCCGCTCCCACCCGGCCTTGGCCTGGAATGTATCGCTGTGTATCTGCACGCCCTCCAGATACGCAAAGAGTCATCGAGGCCGATTCTCGACACATTCGCGATACCTCACGGGCTTTGAATAGGACCCATCGAGATACCAAGCCTCGATGACTCTTAACCAAGACTGTGAGGAACTGATCATGAACATTAAAGCTACCTGTGCTGCCGGTGTGTTTGCCGCGTTAAGCCTGTTTGCCCTGGGTGCCCAGGCTCAAGAAATGCCCGTTGCGCAAAACTACACCTACGGCACGCATCTGGATGTGAAGAAGGTGCTGGCCATCACTGAAGACCCAGGTTACGACTGCCAGGTGGTCAAATCGCACATGACCTACCTTGACTCCAAGGGGCAAACCCAGCAACTCAACTACCTGAAAGTTTCGCAAAACTGCAACGAGGGCGGCTAGTCCATGACTGGCAAGTTTGCAGGTGTTGGCCGGGCAGCGCGTTGGCTGGCGTTGCTGGGTGCGATGGCCGCGAGTGGAGGAGCGTTCGCGGCCCAAGAAGGCGGTGTGCCTATGCCGGCGTTGTCCGGCGCCGTTGAATGGCTCAACTCACCGCCGCTGACACGCGAGTCGTTGCGCGGCAAAGTGGTGCTGGTGGATTTCTGGACCTATGGCTGTATTAACTGTCAGCGCGGTCTGCCTTATGTCAACGCATGGGCAAAAAAGTACGCCAAAGAAGGGCTGGTGGTGATTGGCGTGCATACGCCTGAGTATGAAGAAGAGCGAGTGGTCGAAAACGTACGCCAGCAGGTGGAGAAGTTGGGTATTGAATACCCGGTTGCAATCGACAATAACAGCGTAATCTGGCGCGCCTTTGATAACCAGTATTGGCCTGCCCACTATTTTGTTGATGCTAAAGGCCAAGTGCGGGCCACGCATTTTGGCGAAGGTATGTATCAACAGCAGGAACAATTTATTCAGCGTTTACTTGCCGAGAGTCATGAGCAGTGATGGGGCACCTGAGTGCTGGGTTTGAACGGCATATGTCAGTTTATTCTGTGATGTAGGTGGGTAAGTTCGACTTGAGTGATAAATGGCGGTTTTATTGTGCGTAAAGTGCTTCACTTTTTATTTATCAATAATTAAGAGTGAAGTGTGATGTTGAACCGAGAAATAATGTTGAAGTTATTCCCCAAGAGTGCACGGCACGTTGATAGCTATTTACCGCTGATGCATGGCGTAATTGAACGATGCCAGATTAATACCCCGCAGCGGATAGCCGCTTTTCTATCCCAAGTGGGGCACGAAAGTGCCGGTTTCACGGTGCTTGTCGAGAACCTAAATTACAGCGCAGATGGTTTGGCCATGACCTGGGGCACGCGTTTTGCCTTGAAGGACTCTGCGGGTAAATACGTGATGGTCAAGGACGGTAGCCGCTTGCGGCGTATGCCCAATAGCGATGCGCAATTGTTGCATCGCAAGCCTGAGGCTATTGCCAATCGGGTTTACAGTGATCGCTTGGGCAATGGCTCCGAGACGTCGGGGGAGGGCTGGCTCTATCGCGGTCGGGGTTTGATTCAAGTCACCGGCAAGAGCAACTATCGCGCCTGTAGCCTTGCGCTGTTTGCAGATGAGCGCTTGCTCGCGACGCCCCACTTGCTTGAAGACTGGCAATGGGCGGTGGCGAGTGCGGGTTGGTATTGGCAGGCACGCGGTATTAATAAGTGGGCTGATGGCGATGATTTTGCATCGGTCACCAAGGCGGTCAATGGTGGTCTGAATGGGCATGCCGAGCGCTTGGCGGTTTACCGCGAGGCGCTGCATTTATTGGCGGTGCACCCGTGATGCAGCACTTGCTGATCGACGGACTCAAGGGGCTGTTGAGCTTTCACAGCTGACGCCATGAAACCTCAACAGGCCAAGGGTGGCGCCTTAACTGACGACGCGATAGCAGGGTACGTAAGCGGCGCCGCCTGGCAGCTTCATGCGGTGTTGTTTAACGAAGGCATGCAGCAGTTTGTCCAGCGGTTTCATGATCGCGGCGTCACCGTGAATCTCATACGGGCCGTGCTTTTCGATCAGGTGAATGCCTTTTTCTTTGACGTTGCCGGCCACGATCCCGGAGAAAGCCTGGCGCAGGTTGATGGCCAGTTCATGGGATGGCAGGCCGCTGCGCAATTGCAGGTTGGCCATGTTGGCATGGGTCGGGTCGAATGGACGCTGGAATCCTTCATCGATTTTCAGCAACCAGTTGAAGTGGAACGCGTCATTGCGCTCGCGGCGGAACTGCTTCACCTCTTTAAGCCCTGCGGTCATTTGGCGGGCCACTTCAGGCGGGTTGTCGATGATGATCTGGTAGTGCTGTTGTGCCGCCTCGCCCAGGGTGGCGCCGACAAACTCGTGCAGCTGTTGCAGGTAAGGTTCGGCTTCTTTGGGGCCCGTCAGAATGACCGGGAAGGGCACGTCCTTGTTCTCCGGGTGCATCAGAATCCCGAGCAGGTACAAAAACTCTTCAGCCGTGCCCGCACCGCCCGGGAAGATGATGATGCCGTGCCCTACACGCACAAACGCTTCGAGGCGTTTTTCAATGTCGGGCAGAATCACCAGTTCGTTAACGATTGGGTTAGGGGCTTCGGCGGCGATGATGCCGGGCTCTGTCAGGCCCAAGTAACGTCCCCCCACCAGGCGTTGCTTGGCGTGTGAAATGGTGGCGCCCTTCATCGGGCCTTTCATCACGCCGGGGCCACAGCCGGTGCAGATGTCCAGGCTGCGCAAGCCCAGTTCATGGCCGACTTTTTTGGTGTATTTGTACTCTTCGGTGTTGATCGAGTGGCCGCCCCAGCACACCACGATCTTGGGGTCTACACCTGGGCGCAGGGTGCGGGCGTTGCGCAGAAAATGGAAGACGTAGTCAGTGATGCCGGCTGAAGAACTCAGGTCAATGCGTGTACTTTCAAGACCGCTTTCGGTGTAGACAATGTCGCGCAGGGCACTGAACAGCATCTCTCGGGTACTGGCGATCATTTCGCCGTCGACAAAGGCATCGGCCGGTGCATTCAGCAGTTCAAGGCGAACACCACGGTCTTGCTGGTGAATCCGGACTTCGAAATCCTTATAGGCTTCAAGAATGGTTTTGGCGTTGTCGACATGAGCACCGGTGTTGAGGATAGCCAGTACGCATTGGCGGAACAGTGTGTAACTGCTGCCTGAGCCGACTTCGCTCAGTTGTTGCACTTCACGTTGCGAGAGCGTCTCCAGGCTGCCTTTCGGGCTGACCGAAGCATTGATGACTTGTCTTTGAACCATTGTGGGCTTCCTGTGAGCGGGATCAAAAATGGCGTGGCGCAGCTTTATGAGTTCATATCAGCACTTCGCATTGGCCGAGCGAGAGGTCCCAACTCTTACGTCTTTGGATTCATTCGATTAAAGCATAGTGCCTCTGTGCAGGCATGTCGCAGAGCGATCCACCTTACGCGGGTCGCGTTGGCTACAGTAACACCGCGCACGCAGAAGACCAGCTATCGATCGGCTAACTTTAGCCGAGGTCTCTGAGCAATTACGGTGTCTGCAAGGGGCGGTCAACGGTAGGGCCAGGGCACGGTTTTAAGCGGGGATTTACAGGCATGGATGCGCAGATCCAGGGTTTCGACTGCCCGGCAAGAGCAGTCGAAACGTCGACACGGCGGTGTCGTTTTTAACGGTCAGGCAGCCGGTTGGGCCTGCACATGATGGGACAGTGCTTCCTGAAGTTTTTTCTCTTGCTCAGGGGACAACGAGGTGCGCAGAACCTTGCCCTCGAAGCCTGCTTTTTGCAGTTCTTCCAGCACTCTCTCCGGTTGGTATTTGCGCAACAGCACAAACAGCGCCGAAGAGTTGTTCGGAATGGTTTCGCCCAGATTCTTGATGAACTTGTCGTCGATCCCGTAATCGCTCAACGAGCCAGACAGTGCACCGGCGCCAGCGCCCAGGGCGCCACCAATGGCAAAACCGGCCAGCGGGTTGAGAAACAGCAGGCCAACCAGTGCGCCCCAAAGCCCACCAGTGACCAGGCCCGAGGTGGCGCCAATAGCGGTCAGGTTGACGCTTTGTTTGACGTGGAGCTTGCCTTCACCGTTACGCGTAACAATGACCGAGTCTTCGAGCTCAACCAGATATTCTTTGCTCAACGACACCAGCTCGGTGAGCGCGCGGTCGGCGGTTTGGGTGTCTGAAAATCCCACTACGATTAGATCGGACATGTCTTTCATTCCTTGACAATACAGGTCCAGCCCAGAGGGGCTGATATTAAAAGGAGTCGCTCAGTCGCCATGATGCAGGGGCATCGTGGCCGCAGTGATTCAGAGAATTTGAGTCTTCTGCGAGGATAGAGCGTGGTCGCAAACCTGGATATGTCAAGTCAGCAGCGCGTCACTGCCAGCAATCACGGGGCATGATTGCGGAAAAAACGGGGATGGTTTCAATCGTGGAGGGCTGGCTAGGCAGCCCTGACACTCACTCCAAGGGCTGATACCTCGGAGGATTAAGACTGGTTGCCTTTGTCCGATGCATTCAGACCTGCCTGGATGCGTTGATAGATTTCTTCGCGGTGTACTGCGACGTCTTTCGGCGCGTTGATGCCGATTCTGACCTGCTGCCCGCTGACTCCTAAAATAGTGATCGTAATATCGTCACCGATGTTTATGCTTTCACCAACTTTACGGGTGAGTATCAGCATTTTTTTCTCCTTGATGGCTTTGTAAGGCACGTCTCTGAGACGGTGCGGCTTCGGTCATGGCTACAGAATACTGCTAAGTGCATATAAATGCGCCGCTCATTACAGACGTCATAGCCAGAGGTAAAATTCCCCGAACGAGGGAAGCTCATGCCTATGAAGCTTAAATAGGGGCGGATTTGATTTGTTCAAGGAGAGCAAAGGCCACTGCCCCAGTGATAAAATCGACCCACTCATACAGATAGGGGAAACGCAGTGCGTAAAGTCATCGTGATGACAGCAATATTGGCCTTGACGGCTTGCGGTCAGGAGTCTAACGATAAAATCGAGCAGGCTAAAGCGGCTTCTCACTCTACGGTGGTCCAGGTGCCTGTTGCTCACTGGGCGCTGGAGCTCACTGAAGGGCAGAGAGCGACGATTACGGATACCACTGGCAGGCTGCTGGATAATGGCTTTGTTCCCTACATTCTCGAAAAAGACGGTGTGCAACATTTCTTGATCGGCCCTTATGCGACCGAGGCTCAAGCCCGGGAAGTGCAAGAACAGATCAAGCTCAAACCCAAGCTCGAAGGCATTGAAACCGACGTGATAGAGCTGCCGCCTTCGCCTTGATCGACTACCTGTCAGCCATGGTTCAAGCGTAGTGCCCAACGGGCACTACGCGAATGTCGCCACCTGTTTTTTTTAAGCGTGCCCGGCGCTACCGGTCCAGGCGAGAGCAGGATTACAGCAATACGATGCCCTGATTACACGCACATTAAGCGCGTGTCGACGGCAATCTGGACATGCAAGTTGTTCAGCGTTTAGAAAGGTGTGACAAGCCCCAGGGCCGTTGCTTTGATCAACGCTGCGCTACGGCTCGAAACGCCGAATTTAAGACGAATATTGCCGAAATGAAAGTTGACCCCCGACTCCGTGCATTTGAGGATCAGCGCAATCTCCCAGGAGGTTTTGCCCTGAGCCCCCCACGCGAGCACTTCCTTTTCTTTGGGGGTGAGTTTGATAGCGTTCAGAGGGTTCTCTTTGGTCTGGGCGTCGGGCTGGAGGTATGTTGATTGTCCACTGGTCGCTGATTGAGGCTGATGCATGGCAAGACGCTCCCATAGATCAAAAAACGTAAGTGGGTTGTAGGAAGTTCCTCTCTAATCGAGAGGAAAATCCCGTAGGACTTTTCCTTGCTGTGGGCTTATTTATAAACCGTTCTGCGCTGTTTGGAACCTGTCAAAAATAACAGTCTGAACACATTTCAGAGGGTGGACCGACAGGCGAGCTTGCGCGTTGCTGTGTGCCCTGACTGACCCCTTAATCCAGGCTCAGCCCTTGCGTGCAGCGGGCAGATGGCGCAAGTTTTATCTGGACACATATCGACGAATCGTGACGAGAAGGGCCGCACGCAATGAGCAATCACAAGATCGAAATTCGTCGCAGCAATGTCGAAAAAATCCTTCTCGGAGCCGAAAAGGTCTTTGCCGAAAAAGGCTTTGCGGGCACCGCCATGGCGGATATTGCCGCTGAAGTTGAGCTGCCCCGTTCCAACTTGCACTACTACTTCAGCACCAAAACCGAGCTGTATAACGCGGTTTTGCTGGGTTTGCTGGAAGTGTGGAAACAAGATGCGCTGTGTTTTGAAACCTATGATGACCCGCGCCTGGTCCTCAGCAGTTACATTCGCGCCAAGATGACCCACTCACGTACGCGCCCCTACGGCTCGAAAGTCTGGGCAGACGAAATCATCCATGGCGCGCCCACGTTGGGGCTCACGCTGGATGCGAGTCTCTATGATTGGGCAAAAATGAAAGAAGCCAAAATCCGCCAGTGGGTGGCAGACAAACGGATATTGCCGGTAGAGCCGTCCAGCGTGTTGTTCATGATCTGGGCTTCAACCCAGCATTACGCAGACTTCGATCACCAGGTGAACATCATCAACGAGCATCAGCCCTTGAGTGACATCCAGTTCGAACGCGCCATACACAGTGTCACCAGCATCATCCTGCGCGGTATCGGGCTGGAGCCGTGAAGGATTCTTCCCCCGACCGTAGTCGCTGAGGAGCGGAGCGAGGCTGCGATCAAGGGCAAACGATCGCGAGCAAGCCCGCTCCCACAAGGGGGTTCAAGTAGCCACGTGGTACGGATTACGCGGGTCGTGGTTCCAGTCCAAGAACGGCTTGCCGGTGTTTTGCGGCACCATCTCGATACAGTTGTCTACCGGGCAGGTGATCTGGCACAGATTACATCCTACGCACTCATCATCAATCACTTCATAACGGTGCGTCCCGTCGGCCAGTTTCTGGCTGGAAATGGCCTGGTGCGAGGTGTCTTCGCAGGCGATGTGGCAACGACCACAGCCGATGCATGCTTCTTGATCGATCTTGGCGATGACTTGGTAATTTATATCCAGATATTTCCAGTCAGTGGTATTGCCCACGGCCCGACCCGAAAAGTCCTCCAGGCTCGAATAACCTTGGCTGTCCATCCAGCGCGACAAACCGTCTTTCATTTCGTCAACAATCCGAAACCCGTGGAGCATGGCCGCGGTGCACACTTGCACGGCGCCACAGCCCAGGGCGATAAATTCCGCTGCATCGCGCCAACTGCCAATGCCGCCAATCCCGCAGATCGGCAAACCTTGGGTCTGTGGGTCGCGGGCAATTTCGGCCACCATGTTCAGCGCGATCGGCTTGACGGCCGAACCGCAATACCCCCCGTGGGTACTCTGGCTGCCCACCACCGGCAGGGCGACCATGCGATCCAGGTCGACACTGGTGATCGAGTTGATCGTGTTGATCAACGACACCGCATCGGCACCGCCGCGATGGGCCGCCCGGGCGCTGAGGCGGATATCGGTGATGTTGGGCGTCAGCTTGACGATCACCGGCAGCGAGCAGTACGTCTTGCACCAGCGCGTGACCATTTCCACATACTCGGGCACTTGGCCAACGGCCGCGCCCATGCCGCGTTCCGGCATGCCGTGGGGGCATCCAAAGTTCAGCTCGATACCATCGGCGCCCGTGGCTTCAACCAGCGGCAGGATGTACTTCCAGGCTTGCTCCTCACACGGCACCATCAGCGACACAATCAGTGCGCGGTCCGGCCAGTCCTTTTTGACCTGAGTGATTTCACGCAGGTTGATTTCCAGCGAGCGGTCGGTAATCAACTCGATATTGTTGATGCCCATGACTTCACGGTTAGGCCCGAAATGCGCCGAGTAGCGTGAAGAGACGTTGACCGCTGCCGGGTCTTCGCCCAGGGTTTTCCAGACCACGCCGCCCCAGCCTGCCTCATAGGCGCGGACCACGTTATAGGCTTTGTCGGTCGGCGGCGCAGAGGCCAGCCAGAAGGGATTGGGGGCTTTGATACCGGCGAAGTTAATCGAGAGATCGGCCATTTACGCAGCCTCCTGAGTGAGCATGAGTTGGGCATGAATGGCTTGCGCGGCCAGCTTGCCGTGTTGCACCGCTTGCACGGTCAGGTCCTGGCCCAGCGAGGTGCAATCGCCACCGGCATACACGCCGGGGATGCTGGTGCGCAGGTGCTCATCCACGGTAATCCGGTCGCCTGTGCGCTGGAGTGAATGCGCCAGCGGGTCACTCAGGGTGGCTTCGTCAAAGGTTTGGCCGATGGCCTTGAACACCGCATCGGCGGCCAGCTCAAAGGTTTCGCCGGTTTTCTCCAGGCGCCCGTCTGCAAGGCGGGTGCGGGCAAAGCGCATGCCGCGAACCTGGCCTTGATCGTCGAGCAACACCTCATCGGGTTGGGCCCAGGTCATCAGGCGTACCTGATTGGCTTTGGCGATGTCCTGCTCATGGCCGGTTGCGCCCATGTCTTCTTGACCACGGCGATACACCAGGTTCACCTCGCGGGCGCCCAGACGAGCCATTTGCACGGCCATGTCGATGGCGGTATTGCCCGCGCCGAGCACGATGCAACGTTCGGCCAGTGGCAGTTGGGTCAGGTCGTCGCTTTGACGCAGCTCGCGAATGTAGTCAGTGGCAGCCAATACACCGGGCGCCTCTTCATTGGCCAGACCGAGCTGCCGACTGGCGGCCAGGCCGATGGCCAGAAAGACCGAATCAAATTGCTGGTGCAAGTCGCTCAGGCTCAGGTTGTCGCCCAAACGCTGGCCGTGGCGAACTTCGATGCCACCAATTTGCAAGACAAAATCCACTTCACGCTGAGCGAAATCGTCCACCAGTTTGTATTTGGCGATGCCGTATTCATTGAGCCCGCCGGATTTTTCCCGTGCTTCGAAAATCACCACCTCGTGCCCGTGCATCGCCAGCCGATGAGCGCAGGCCAGTCCGGCCGGACCCGCGCCAACCACGGCAATGCGCTTGCCGGTTGAGGCGGCGCGGGTGAACGGGTACTCGCTGAATTGCGCATGATCAATCGCATAGCGCTGCAACAAGCCGATCAATACCGGCGCACATTCCTGCGCGTTATTGCGCACACACGCTTGCTGGCACAGCACTTCAGTGGGGCATACGCGGGCGCAACTGCCGCCGAGAATGTTGGCCGAGAGGATTTTCTGCGCAGCGCCTTGAACGTTTTCCTGCTGGATATTGCGAATAAAAGACGGAATGTCGATGTCGCTGGGGCACGCATTTACACACGGTGCGTCGTAGCAATACAGGCAACGCGAGCTTTCCAGTTCAGCCTGACGGGCGCTGAGCGGTGGCGCCAGATCAGTGAAGTGACTGGCCAGCACCAGCGCATTTTCGTGGGGGTGCGGTAGATGATTCAGGGACTTGATCACAGGAATTGCCTCACGGTTGTGGGAAGCGTCTGCCTCTGACGGGCAGTGGTGGTGTACTCAGCGCTTTACAGCAACGGGCTGGTGATGCTCGGCGCGCTTTTTCAACAGGTCGAACACGGCGGGGTAGGCCGGGCGTTCGATATAACGCCCGGCGCCGCGTTCGGCCCGCAAATCGCCATCGGCCCAGACCACCCGGCCTTGGCTGATGGTGTGACTGGGCACCCCGCGCACGGTCTTGCCTTCGAATATGTTGAAGTCGACCTGCTGGTGGTGGGTTTTAGCGGAAATGGTGCGTGTACCCTGCGGGTCCCACAGCACCAGATCAGCATCGGCGCCGACGCGGATTGCACCTTTGCGCGGGTACAGGTTGAAAATTTTCGCGGTGTTGGTCGAGGTCAGCGCCACGAACTCCTGCATCGACAAGCGCCCGGTGTTCACGCCTTCATCCCAGAGCACGGCCATGCGGTCTTCGATACCCGCCGTGCCGTTGGGGATTTTGCTGAAGTCGTCACGCCCGGCGGCCTTTTGCTCGGCACAGAAACAGCAATGGTCGGTGGCGGTGGTGTGCAAATTGCCGGATTGAAGACCGTGCCACAGCGCTTGCTGGTGGCCCTGGGGACGGAAGGGCGGGCTCATCACATAACCTGCGGCGGTTTGCCAGTCGGGGTTTTGATACACGCTGTCGTCGAGCAGCAAGTGCCCGGCCAGCACTTCGCCGTACACCGGCTGGCCCTGGCTGCGGGCATAGGTGATTTCGTCCAGCGCTTCACGGGTCGAGACGTGCACCAGGTACAACGGCGTGCCAATGGTTTGCGCAATGCGAATGGCCCGGCTGGCGGCTTCGCCCTCAACTTGCGAAGGCCGCGACAGCGGGTGGGCTTCCGGGCCGGTGATGCCCTGTGCCAGCAGCTTGCGTTGCAAGTGATACACCAGCTCGCCGTTTTCCGCGTGCACGGTGGGCACCGCGCCCAGTTCCAGGCAGCGTTCAAAGCTTGCGACCAAGGTGTCATCGGCGGCCATGATCGCGTTTTTGTAGGCCATGAAATGTTTGAAACTGTTGATGCCGTGGTGGCTCACCAGCTCGGCCATTTCTTCGCGGACCTGTTCGCTCCACCACGTGATGGCGACATGGAAACCGTAGTCCGACGCGGACTTTTCAGCCCAGCCGCGCCACTGGTGAAAGGCCTCCAGCAACGACTGCTGAGGGTTGGGAATGACAAAGTCAATAATAGACGTTGTCCCGCCTGCCAGACCTGCTGCCGTACCACTGAAAAAGTCTTCACTGGCAACAGTGCCCATAAACGGTAATTGCATATGCGTGTGGGGATCGATACCGCCGGGCAGTAAATATTGGCCACTGCCATCCAGCACTTCACAACTGGGCGGAACTTCAAGATCAGTGCCAATTGCGCGGATTAGACCGTCTGCGCAATAAACATCAGCGCGGTAACTTTCATCATGGGTCACAAGCGTAGCGCCACGGATTAACAGCGACATACCAAGTTCCTCGCAGGCAGACCGGCTGGGGCCGGTTCTAATGTTGTTATTACGACCGTAGTACAGGATTTTATTCCTGTCACTGGTGACAGGAATAAAATCTAGTGGGTTGTTAAGGAATGAGCAAATATTATTTTCAAGTAGGTATGTGTTACTTAACTTAATGATTTATATAGATTTAATCTTGAAATCACCAAATTGGTGCGTGCTTTCACCATTTCGGCGCACTTGACAGGAATTAAATATGGGTGAAGTTTCTTATGCTAAATCAGGCGCTTGAAGTCTTCGGAGAACAGCCAGAGCCAAACAAAAATAAATAAGCGTGCACCGATATGTTTCGTTTAGTTCTATCCGGCAATGCAAACTATTCTTGATAAGGGTTTATCGGCGTGTTGTGTGCGGTTTAAAAGTGCTTATAAACCAGCGAGTTGTAAGGTGTGAACACAACTGTCCGTGAACACAATAATTAACACGGCACAGTTTTTGATTGTCGCTGCCATTACCTCACCGTCAAGGTTCGCAGGTGATTGCACAGAGAATCGCTCTGCGTCCGTGCGCAGGGTTAATCACCATAAAAAGAGAGTGAATGAGCATGCAACCGAGCAGATCCCAAGTCACCGAACGCAATGGTTTGTACGAATTGGAAGCCGGGCCTGAAGTTCTCGATAGCCCCCGGTACAACCACGACATAGCTCCCACCCGCGTGCATGAACGCACCTGGAACAAATGGCACATCACCGCGCTGTGGGTGGGCATGTCGATTTGTGTGCCGACTTACACCCTGGGCGGCGTATTGACCGCTTACTTCGGGCTGTCCGTCGGTGAGGCGCTGCTGGCGATTTTGCTGGCCAATATCGTGGTGCTGATTCCGCTGACGCTCAACGCTTTTGCAGGCACTAAATACGGCATTCCCTTTCCGGTACTGTTACGTTCCTCGTTCGGCATCCTCGGCTCCAACGTCCCATGCCTGATCCGGGCACTGGTGGCCTGTGGCTGGTTCGGGATCCAGACCTTGTTTGGCGGCCTGGCTATTCACCTGTTTCTGGGCTCGGTGTTCGAAGGCTGGAAAAGCCTGGGGGGCATCGGTGAAGTCATCGGTTTCATGTTGTTCTGGGCGCTCAACCTGTGGGTGGTACTGCGCGGTGCCGAGTCGATCAAATGGCTCGAAACCCTCTCTGCGCCGCTGTTGGTGCTGGTAGGGCTGGGCTTGCTGGTGTGGGCCTTGCCGAATGTGTCGATGACCGAACTGCTGGCCCAACCGCCGAAACGCCCTGAAGGGGCCAGCGTGTATGGCTACTTCTTTGCCGGGTTGACGGCGATGGTGGGTTTTTGGGCCACTTTGTCGTTGAATATTCCCGACTTCAGCCGCTACGCCAAAAGCCAGAAAGACCAGATCCTGGGGCAGATATTTGGCCTGCCGTTGACCATGTTCCTGTTCGCTGCCTTGGGCGTGATCATGACCGCCGCCTCGCAAAAACTGGTGGGCGTGACCGTCTCCGACCCCGTCAGCCTGATCGGCCATATTCAAAGTCCCGGCTGGGTCGCGCTGGCCATGGCGTTGATCATCATCGCCACGTTGTCGACTAACACCGCCGCCAACATCGTTTCCCCAACCAATGACTTCCAGAATATTGCGCCCAAGCTCATCAACCGCACCACGGCGGTGATCTTGACCGGGCTGGTGGGGCTGCTGCTGATGGCCCATGAGCTGCTGAAGAAACTCGGTTTGCTGGTTTCGGATGTCAGCCTCGAAACCGTGTATTCCAACTGGTTACTGGGCTACTCCAGCCTGCTGGGGCCGATTGCCGGGATCATGGTGGTCGACTATTTCATCATCCGTCAGCAAAAACTCGATCTCGCCGGGCTCTACCGCGACGGTGTGTACCCGGCCTGGAACTGGAACGGTTTTATCGCCTTCGGTGTGCCGGTGGTCTTGACCCTGATGTCGTTGGGCAGCAGCGCATTCAGCTGGTTTTATGACTACGGCTGGTTCACCGGGTCGCTGCTCGGTGCCGCGATTTACTACGGCTTGTGCCGCCTGAGCAGCCCGCAAACAGCGGCTGCCAAAAGCACGCTCTGACCCAATAAAAACTGCCTGAGGAATAACAATATGAACGCAGCACATCCCCTTCAGCAGCAAGCCACCCAGTCGATCAACGGTGAACGCCTGTGGGCGTCACTGATGGAATTGGCCAAGCTGGGCGCCACGGTCAAAGGCGGCGTGTGCCGCCTGGCCCTGACCGACCTCGACCGTCAGGCCCGGGACATCTTTGTACGCTGGTGCGAAGACGCCGGTTGCACCGTCAGCGTCGATGCCGTGGGCAATATCTTTGCCCGCCGACCGGGGCTTAACCCCGACCTGCCGCCAGTGATGACCGGCAGCCACATCGACACCCAACCTACGGGCGGCAAGTTTGATGGCTGTTTCGGTGTGCTGGCCGGGGTCGAAGTGCTGCGTACCCTCAATGATCTGAACATCCAGACCCAAGCGCCGATTGAAGTGGTGGTGTGGACCAACGAAGAAGGTTCGCGCTTTGCCCCGTGCATGATGGGCTCGGGGGTGTTTGCCGAAAAATTCACCCTGGAAGAAACTCTCGCCAAAACCGATGCCCAAGGCGTGACTGTTGGCGAAGCGTTGAATGCCATTGGCTATGCAGGCAGTCGCAAGGTCAGCGGGCATCCGGTGGGTGCTTATTTTGAGGCGCACATCGAGCAGGGGCCGATTCTGGAAGACGAACGCAAAACCATCGGTGTGGTGCTCGGGGCGCTGGGCCAAAAATGGTTCGACCTCAACCTGCGCGGCGTCGAAGCTCATGCAGGGCCAACCCCCATGCACTTGCGCAAAGACGCGCTGGTAGGCGCGGCGGCTGTGGTTGCGGCGGTCAACAAAGCCGCCCTGGGCCATCAGCCCCATGCTTGCGGCACCGTGGGTTGCCTGCAGGCTTACCCTGGCTCACGCAACGTCATCCCCGGTGAAGTGCGCATGACCCTGGACTTTCGTCACCTGCAGCCGGAACGGCTGGACTCGATGATCAGCGAAGTGCGCGAAGTGATTGAGGCAACCTGTGCCAAACATGGTTTGAGTTTTGAACTCACCCCGACGGCTGATTTCCCGCCGCTGTACTTCAACCCTGACTGCGTCAACGCGGTGCGCAATGCGGCGAGTGAGCTTGGCTTAAGCCACATGGACATCGTCAGCGGGGCAGGGCACGACGCGATCTTCCTCGCCGAACTGGGCCCGGCGGGCATGATCTTCGTGCCCTGTGAAGGTGGCATCAGCCACAACGAAATCGAAAACGCCGACCCCAAAGACCTGGCAGCGGGTTGTGCGGTGCTGCTCAAAGCCATGCTGGCAGCCTCCGAAACCGTAGCTGCCCAGCACTAACTTCCTCCCTATACACTTGGGCTCTGAAACTGCCACAGGCTGTGATCTTTTGACTTTGAAAATCTCAAGATCGCAGGTTGCGGCAGCTTCTGTGCAAGTGTGTCTCTTTACCGCGTGTCTTAATTAAATCGACTCCAGGCAACAGCCCTGAAACTAAGGCATTAAGGTAGTTGCTTCGGCGGGCTATAGACATGCTTGGTAATCGGCTGTCTTGCGATGCCGTGATCCGTGAGTTGCTTAATAGCGCTGATAATAATTCAAGTTGTTGCTGGTTATTGTTTGAGTGCGCGTCAGTGGCGCCTGATGAAGTTATGAAAACAATGAGTTAGGAGTGGCTGAAAGCTTCAGGTGTAGTCCTGTGTAGGAATTTTCAATTATATTTTATTTGTTGAGTTGTGCTGGGTGGGGTTAGCGTCTGTTTTGTAAGTCGTTTGCCTCGGTTTCGAACCAGAAAGGAAATGGCAATGAAGTTGGCTGATATTGGGAATACGCCTTTGGTGGAAGTGTCTGGATTGCTACAGAATGGCAATCGTCTTTTTTCAAAGTGTGAATACATGAATCCTTCGGGCAGCCATAAAGATAGAACCTATCTGTATATCATTAACACCATGGAGCAGCAGGGCGTCATCAAAAAAGGCATGACACTTATTGATTGTTCTACCGGTAATGGCGGGGCAGCCCTTGCATGGGTAGGCAGGGAAAAAGGCTATAAGGTGGTTGTTTTTATGCCAGAAGGCATGACTGATGAACGTAAACGGCAGATCCTCTCTTTTGGCGCGCAAATTATTGAAACACCGAAAGAAACGTTCCTGATGGGCGCGGCTATAGCAGCAGAGAAATATAGGCAGAGCCATCGGGTTGGCGAAGTTTGTTTTTTGGATCAATCCAATACTTTACTCAATAAAAGTGCATGGCATGCCTGTGGTCTGGAAATAGTCTGTGATTTGCAGAAGCAACAGGTAGTGCCAGATTTTTTTATCTGTTCTATCGGGACAGGCGGAACGTTTAGTGGCATAGCCGACAGGTTGAAGCGGGAATATAAAAATATTAAGACAGTCGGTGTTGAGGTCGATAAGTCAGCGCCTTTGTATGCCTCCCGACGCGGCGAGTTGTTTGCGCATCAGCCTCACAATCTTATGGGGATGGGGGCCGGGATGCTGTCGGTTAATACCGTGTCTGAGTTGATCGACGATGTAAGGGTCGTTGAGGGGCATGCAGCGTGGGGTCGAATGAAAACGTTTATTGCCGACTACGATTTCGGGATTGGTCCCACCTGCGGAGCAAATGTGTTGGTGTGCGAAGAAATCGCTCGTGTGGTGAAGGATAAAAATATTATCACTTTGTTTTTTGACAGCGCCTGGAAGTACAAAAGTCGATGGGAAGGTAATTATCCTGACTATCCGGAGGCACAATGAGACTGCTTAAAGATGTTTACGAGAACGCTAAAGTTGTGAGTGCCGGATCGACTTTGATTACGGTTAATGAATTCACCGATCAACTACCGGCCTTGCGACCAGAGGTGCTTTATGAAGTAGCTTATGAGGTTGTCAAGTCCATGGATTTGACTGCAGATAAAATTGTCACGGAAGAAGACAAAGGTGCACCTTTGGCTACAGCAGTATCGCTGCTGACCGGTATTCCAATGGCCATGGCGCGTTGGTATACCTACAGTCTGGACAGTGTGAACCAAGCGGTGGTTAATATTACATCTGAATATTTTGAGGGCACGTTGTACCTCAATGGTATTAATCCCGGTGATCGGGTTGTGATTGTGGATGACACCCTCAGCACTGGCGGTGCTGTTATCTCCCTTATTGAATCGATCAGGCAACGTGGCGCTGAAGTCGTTGATGTGGTTTGCGCAGTTGAAAAGGTTGAAAAAAAGGGAGCAGTTCACGTTTACAACAAGGCCGGTATTACGGTTAAAACGCTGATGAAAATACAACTGTCTGACGAGAAGGTGCAGGTATTGGGGTTTGGCGTGTTCCGCACTTGATGGCAATGGGTGCCTGGGGTCTACTATCGTCGCGTAGGTCAATTATATGCATATCAAAAGCACGGGCGTTTTGTTAGGGTTGTTATTTTGTTTTATCAGTGCTGCCTTTGATGTTTATGTGGCTTTTGTCATTCAGACGCTAAATACCCTTGTGGTCATTTTTTATTGTTTTGTTTCGTCTTCATTGCTGTTTCTCGGGTATAGCCTCTGGAAAGACCGAGTGTCATTGTTTTCTAATGTGAAGCAAGCAGGTCTGTTGGTTGTGTGGGTGAATGTAGCCGTTGTCCTTAACTGGGGAGGGCTTTTTTATGCCTTGCGCTATTTGGAACCTGCGGTCGTAGGGGTCGCATCTGTCGCCTGTGGCCCGGCAATAACCTTAGTTATTTCCAGGTTTATAAAATCGGACAGTAAAACGACACCGATCGAAGCAGTGATAGCATGCCTCGTGTTGCTGTCCGTTGTAATTATGCTCTTTCAATCTTTTGTCGGGGAAAGTGGTATTTCCTCTACGACGTTTGAACAGCGAATTGTCGGCATTACCAGTGTGGTGTTATGTGCGCTGGGGACTGTGCTGTATACCATTTCTTCTAAAAAATTATTTGCGCGCCACTGGAAGGTCGAGCAAATATTAGCGGTCAGAAATTTTTTGATAGTTACGATGTGCAGTGCGCTTATTTTTACAGACACTGTTTCGTTCAGAATCACAAATGAGTGGATAGCACCGATGTTGGTGTTGGTTGTCCTTGGTCATGTGTTGCCGATTTACTTGATTCAACAATCAATTTTTCATTTCAGCGCGCTGCATGTGTCTTTTGTATTGCTGACACTGCCAGTATTTACGCTATGGCTACAATATATGGATTCGCGTGTTGCATTCTCCATGTCGAGTGTTGTAGCGGTCGGTGTGATCGTGGCGTTGCTGTTGCTGCTATCACTTGCAAGCGTCAGAAAAAACGGTAGGGCTTAAAATGATCAATGTTTTAATAGTTGACGGGTTTTCCTCGGGTAAGTTCTTGGCGAAAAAATTGCACGAACACGGCTGCCTCTTGTGGCATCTGGCGTCCAATCCCGTGATGGATGATTATTACTACGTGGGATTTGATGTCAGTATTTATCAGAAATCAATGACGCATCTCAATATTGAATCTACATTATTTGAGCTGGAGCCGTTTGAGGTTGATGTCATCATTGCGGGTTCAGAGAGCGGCGTGCTGCTGACCGATCTATTGAATGAACGTCTCGGGTTGAGCTATGCCAATGAGGCTGCCAGTTCTTATGCGCGAAGAAATAAATATGACATGATCGACAGCATTACTCAGGCGGGTTTGTCAGCTGCCGCACAGTGCGCAGTTGATAATTGGGCTGCAGGATGCGAGTGGATTAAAACGCAAAAAAAATTTCCAATTGTTGTGAAACCGCTTCAAAGCGCAGGGGCTGATGGAGTTTATATATGTCCTGATCTCGCAGCGTGCGAGCGTGCATTCAAAGAGGTGCTAGGGACGCGAAATCGGCTCAATATCGAGAACAGGCAGGTGTTGCTGCAAGAGTATTTGCTGGGCACTGAGTATGTGGTCAATATGGTGTCTTTAGGTGGGCGGTCATTAGTGACGGAGGTTGTCAAATACCAAAAACGCCTATTAGCGTCGGGCAGAATTGTGTATGACATCGATCAATTAATTGATTCCAGTGCTGAGGTATATGCCGAATTGGTGCGTTATACCCGGCAGGTGGTTAAAAGCCTGGGAATAAAAAATGGACCGAGTCATGCTGAGGTCATGTACACAGAAACAGGCCCGGTGTTGGTCGAAATTGCGGCCCGCACGGATGGGATTCTTCGGTCCAAGGTTTGCACTGAAACGACTGGGCTGGGGCAAATTAATGCTGTCGCGCTCTCTATTGCGCACCCCAAAGAGTTCGAGCAATTGTTGGCTTCTGGTGCGGACTATAAGTTGCTCAAATACACTTACAATGTCTGCCTCATAAACACTGAAGAAGGTGTTTTCCGACAGACAGCGTTCCTCGCTGAATTGATCCGTCTGGATTCATTTTTTGAAGTGGTTTTCTATCTGGCGGATGGACAACACATCGGTATCACCAACGATGTTTTTAGCCAGCCCGGTACGGTTTATCTGGTTCATCCAGACCTTGGCCAAATTGAAAGCGACTACGCCAAAATTCGCGAAATGGAAGCTGCAGGTATTTACCGGGACATCTGAGTCTTCATACGGGCCTGCGCCGAGCCAAGCGTAAAAAACCAGGCCGACGCAGACAGGTGATACGTTACTGCTGCCCCTCCCAACCCCCCCCAAACGCGGTCAATAACCCGACACTGGCTTGCAACTGCCGGGTGCGCAGGGCTTGTACCTGGCGTTCGGCCTGCAAGGCAGCGGTTTGCGCGGTCACTACATCCAGATAGCTCACGGCGCCCGCTTCATAGCTGTTGGTGGCCAGGGTCTGGGTGTGTTGCGCCGCATTGGCTGCGGCTTGTTCGTCGAGGTTTTCCTGTTGCAGGTCACGCAATTGCGCCAGGTTGTCTTCGACTTCGCGTACAGCGCGCAATACTTGGCTGCGGTAGTGGGCAGAGGCTTCTTCGAACTCGGCCTTGGCCTGACGCTCTTGGGCGTCGAGCCTGCCGCCGTCAAAGATCGGCAAGCTGACCAGCGGGCCCAGCGCCCAAAAGTGGTTGCTCGCCGCCAACAGGTTGCCGTAGCCCTGAGTCTGCCCGCCAAACAGGCCGGTCAGGCTGAAGTCGGGGTACCAGGCGGCCTTGGCCACGCCGATTTGCGCGTTGGCGGCAAATACCCGACGCTCAGCTGCGGCGATATCGGGGCGCCGTTGCAGCAGGGTGCTGGGCAGGGCTTGCGGTGGCTGCGGCAGGTTTAAGGTGTCGCTGCGCGCGGCCAGTTGGAACTGGCTGGCGGGCACGCCCACCAGTTCGCCAATGGCGTGCTCGGTGAGGTTGCGTTGACCGCGCACATCGTCCAGTTGCGCTTCGGCCTGAGCCAATTGGTTCTGTGCGCGGGTCAGGTCCATCTCCGAGGCAATTTGCCCTTGATAGCGTGCCTTGGTCAGGTCCAGGGCCTGGCGGTAATCGTCCAGCGACTTGGACAGGATGCGGCTTTGCGCATCCAGGCCATCGAGTTGAACGTAAAGGCCGGTCAGTTGCTTCTGCAAGCTCAAGCGGGCCACCGCCAGGTCATCGGCCGAGGCCTGAACCTGCGCGTCACCGGCGGCGACCTGGTTACGGATTTTGCCCCACAGGTCCAGATCGAAGCTCAGCGCAAAGCCCGCGGTGTTGCTGTTGTACACCGATGGCTGGGTGCTGCCGCGCAACGGTCTATTGTCCGATTGGCGCTGGCGCAAGGTTTGCTCGCTGGCGGTGATTTGCGGGAACAACCCGGCATGCAACTGGCTGGCATACGCTTGCGCCGAATCGAAGTGCGCGAGGGCCGCAGCGAGGTCCGGGTTGGCGTTGAGCAAGCGCTGTTGCAGGTCGTTCAAGCGCTCATCCTGATAGGCGCGCCACCACTGTGGCGACACGCTGTCACCCGGCTGCGCACTGTGCCACGGGCCATCGCTGGTCTGTTCGCGGTAGTGCTGAGGCAGGTCCAGCACCGGCGGTTTGTACGTCGGGGCCAATGAGCAGCCTTGCAGTGCGAGCGCCAGCAGCAAGGCGCTGCGTTTAAGTTTTGGCGACATGAGGGGCTCCCGCATCGGCAAGTTTGACCGAGTCGCCGTCACGCAAAGAATCAGGCGGGTTATCGATGACGGTGTCAGTCGGTTTGAGGCCCTGATCGATCACCAGTTTGTCGCCCAGGTCCATGCCGATATGAATGTCTTGCAAGTGCACGTGGTGCGCGGTGTCCAGCACGGCCACCTGGGTGCCCTGAGCGCGGAAGATCAACGCACTGGCCGGAATGCTCACGCCATGGGTGTCTGCCGGAATCGACAGGGCTGCTTCGGCGTAGTCGCCGGGCAGCAGGGCGTCGTTGGGGTTTTGCACCACAAACTGTGCGGTCAGGGTGCCGGAACGTCGGTCAATCGAGGTCGAGTTGCCCACCAGCGTGGCGCTGAAGGTTTGCCCCGGATGCTCAGGCACATTGAGTTGCACCTGCATGTTGGGGCGAATCACGCTGGCATAGTTTTGCGGCACCGGCACGTACAGGCGCAGTTGATGGGTGTCGGCGATGTCGAACAGTTCCGGGTCGCTGTCGGTGTCAGCCTTCACCAGTTGGCCAATGTCGGTGTTGCGCGCGGTGATGGTCCCGGCGAAGGGCGCGCGGATGGTCTTGTAGTCTTCCAGTGAAGACAACCGCGCATAGTCCGCTTCGGCGGCCTGCGCGTTGGCTTTCGCCGCTGCGGCGTTGGACAGTTTCTCGTCGGCTTCCTGACGCGACACCGAATGGCTGTCCACCAGGTTTTGCCAGCGCGTCGCGGTGGTCGCGGCGAGCTTGGCGTTGGACTGCTCTTGCAGCATATGTGCGTGAGCCTGTGCCAGTTGCTGGTCAAGATCGGGGCTGTCAATCACCGCCAATACCTGACCGGCCTTGACCTTGCTGCCGATGTCGCTGGTCCAGCTTTTCAGGTAACCGTTCACACGGGCATGTATCGGCGCCTTGCTCCAGGCTTCCAGGTGCGCGGGCAGGCGCAGGGTGTCGCCGTGGGCGTTTTGCAAAGGTTGGAACACGTTGACCACGGGCAGGGCGGCGGCTTCGGTCCAACCGACCACCGCCTGCTCATGCCGGC